>JAFGTN010000284.1 GCA_016934075.1 Pirellulales bacterium | reverse complement strand
CTCTCTGCGGCGTTTAGATATAATTTGCCGGCTGCGCCGCCAATTTATATCTAAGTGCCCTTGACTCGCAATTTTGCAAAAGTCCAGCTTGATCATTGATCATTGTTCATTGAACCTTGATCATCTTCAACCAGCCTCTTCTCATAAATCCGGTACGTCTTATAATGCTTCGCCCCCACGGCTTCGACGGTACGGTTGATGAGGTAATTGTCTTCCAGCGTCCAGCCCAGTTCGGCGCCCGTGTAGCCGATGGTGTTTTTACCGTAGTTGAGGGTGTGGAGGATCAAGAGTTCACTGATGCCGCGGCGGCGGTAGTCGTGCAGCAGATCTAGTACGAGCATGCGCGCCGTTTTGATGCGTTTTACTCGCCGCACCAGCCGCGCCAGGCCAATTGGAATGCCGAAGGTGGTCAGCCGGCCGTTGAGCGGGCGTATGGCTTCGTTGATGTTGGGTACCGTGATCGAGAAACCCACCGGTTTGCCGTCGACTTCGGCCAGCAGGGTGAGTTCGGGCACGCCGATGCGGGCGATCTGTTTAGCCATGTAGAGGAATTCGGATTCAGTGAGTTGGACGAAGCCCCAGTTGGCGTCGCGGGCGCCGTTGTAAACCGAGACACAACGGCCGACTTCCTCATCGAAATTATTGGGATCGACCGGGCGTATGACAATCCCGCCGCGTTTGGCCAGGCGTTCCGCGCGGCGGTGCCATTTCTCGACCATGTCTTTGGGATCGACGAACCACCAGCTATAGAGATCCTTTACTTTGGACAGCCCCCAGGCCTCCAGCAGTCCGCCGTAGTAGGGGCGGTTGTGGTTCATCAAGACCATCGGCGGCGTGTCGAAGCCGTCGACCAGAAGCCCGCAGGGGTAGTTGGTCGAATAGTCAATGGGGCCCATAATCGAATCGCGTCCGCGTGCCGTCAACCATTCTTTGGCGGCGTTCAAAAGCGCGTCGGCAACATTCTGATTCTCGATACATTCGAACATGCCGAAACAACCCACGTTGGTGCCGTGCAGTTGGTTGTAGTTGGGATCGTCGCTGACCAGTATTCGCCCCACAGCCTTACCGCCTTGCAGTGCCAGAAAAGTCGTTGCGTCGCCGTGCAGGTAGAAGGGGTGTTTTTTGCGGTTGAGGAACTCTTTGACTTCGATCAGAAGCGGGGGGATCCATTGCGAATCGCCCTCATAGATCGGCCAGGGCATTTTGGCGAAGCGATCGAGATCGTGGCGTGACTTGACTTCACGTATTTCGATCGGAACGGACGACCGCGTGGCGGAATTCGCGGCGGAGCTACCGACTGCCGAACGAGTGAATTGTCGTAATAATTGCTGCGATAACGAACGCATTTGCTGTTTCCAAGGTGGCGATAACGACTGAGTGATAAGACTTCCTCAAAAATTCGCTAGTCTGCTTTGGTGTCCAGGTCGTACAGCCTATGGGTCTTAGTAAGTATTGCGCCCCCCTTTTCCAAGCTGCCGCGCGAAAGTGAATTCGATTCGAGCACCCAGGAAAACTCCGCCTCTTCCAGTCCCCAGCCCACCACTAGCGGCACCATTGCGCTTAGGAGTGCCAGCCCCACGCCCATCAGTTGATATTCGGGCAAAACATTGGTGCTGATTAGGCGTATCTTTTTAATGCTTTTCTTGTTGCGCAGCAGGTGCAAAAAACCGAAGGGGAAAAGTCGCCCGTTGATCTTTTTAATGCGAGGATTGTAATCAGGCAATCCGAAAGTGGCGCCCACCATTTTCCCGTCGACCTCGGCGGCCAAGGCCAACTCGGGAACCATCAGGTGTTTCAAGCCGGCGGCCGTGTGCCGTACTTCCGCGTCGGATAAAGGAACAAATCCCCAGGTATTGCCCAACGATTTGTTGTAAATGTCGAGAAATGCTCTCACGTCGTCGAAGAAATTTGCTTTATTCAAAGGCCGCAGATTCAAGTTCAAGCGTTCTATGATCTGCGCGGAAATCGGCGCCAGACGCTCATTGATCGCCGGCAGCATGTCGATGTGGCCCCAATAGGAGTAAAGATCTTGAGTCTTTTTGAAGCCGTAGTTCTCGATCAGCTTTTCGTAATAAGGGTGATTGTAGGTCATCATGAACGTGGGCGGTGAATCGAAACCGTCGATTAACAGGCCCAATTCATGGTTCAGCGACGGATTGGTGGGTCCGCGCAAACAGTATATGTCACGCTTGGCCAGCCAGGCCCGGGCCGCGTCGAACAGAGCATCGGCCACCTGTTGGTCGTCCATGCATTCGAAGAAACCGAAAAACCCACGTCGCTCTTTGTGACGGTCGATATGCCCTTGGTTCAAGATGGCGGCAATCCGGCCGCAAATCCTACCATCGCGGTAAGCAAGGAAAGTCTTTGCGCGGTTGTGTTCGTAGAAAGGGTGGTTGCTGTAGCCGACCAATTCGCGTTGATTACCCCGCAAAGGCGGAATCCAGTTGGGATCGCCCTGATAGATGGCCCAGGGAAGCAGGAGAAAATCTTTCTTTTCCCGTTTGGTCGATACTGGTATAACTTTTATGTCTGGCATGAAAACTCGCTTGCTCTCGCCGTGACTTTTTCCGTGTGCGATCACCGTTTAGACAACAAGGGCCAATGAAAAATTGTAGCCACTGCAGCACAGAGGGGTCAAGCCGAGCAAAAAACTTGCGTATTCGGGACGTACCCCCCCTATGGATTGCGAACAAGCAACTAATCACGCTTTGGTAACCGGGGCAAACGGATTTATCGGGTCTAATCTGGTCGAAGCGTTGCGAAAACGCGGTAGGCGGGTAACTTGCCTTATCCGTAAAGGAGCGAGAATCGACCGTTTGAAGGAACTCGGTGCCGAAATTGTACTTTACGATGGTCTCGATGATCGGGAGGCCATCCATCGGGCGGTTGCGAGCAAGGATGTCGTTTACCATGTCGCCGGAGCGCCGAGGGCACTGAGTACCCAGAAGCTTTTTCAGGTAAACCAGCGGGGCGCGCGTTGCGTGGCCGCGGCCTGTGCACGGCAGTCCAGACCACCGGTGCTCGTGTTCGTTTCTTCGCTCGCCGCTTCCGGACCGGCTATCGATGGAGAGCCTCGTGTTGAAACCGATCCGTGCCAGCCGGTTTCACACTACGGACGCAGTAAACTCGCCGGCGAAAGGGCTGTTCGACACTTTGCCGACCGCGTACCGATAACCATAGTCCGCCCGGCTATCGTTCTGGGACCTGGTGATCGAATGGGATTAGACATGTTCAAGCCGGTGAAGCGGTTTCGCTTCCACGCCATGCCCGGCAACGGTAAGCAACGAATGTCGATCATTCACGTAGCCGACCTGACAGAGCTTATGATGCTTGCGGCCGAGCGTGGAGAGAGAATTGCGCGGTATGCTACCGATTCCCGGATTGCCGCCCGTGGCTGCTACTTCGCCGCCTGTGACGAGCGGCCCACCTATGCCGAGTTGGGGGAGATCCTTCGCGATGCGGTCGGACGCAGGGTGGTTGTTCGCTGTCCCATGCCCATGCCGGTCATCCGAGCAGTCGCCGCCGCGACCGAAGTCGTCTCGCAAATCGTTCGTCGTCCATTGTACCTTAATATAGACAAAGCCCGTGAAATCGCCGCTGGGAGTTGGATTTGCTCCCCGAAAGCCGCGATCGAGGAATTGGGCTTTGAACCTCGCAACAATCTTGCTGACAGTATTCGCGAAACAGCCCTCTGGTACCGGGAAGCCGGTTGGTTATAAACTTTGTGACCTTTGTCTAGCGTCACCATACTGTAGCGGGGTATGATCTGATAGTTGTAGGCCGGGTTGTAACCAGGCAGTTTCATGTACGTTGGCTTTGTTGCCGGGTTACAACCCGGCCTACGGCCATTATTAGGATAGTTCGTGAAGAAAATTGCTCTAGACGCATCGGGCAGAACCTGCGACACTCCCGCCCCCGATCGTTAGCTTGCGTTTCATGCCTCTATCGCACGCGATCATCGTACATAACTCGGAATATACAGGTGGAAATCAGAATGTCCCGTATAATTCTGTACCGTATTTGCCCGCTGGTTGGCAGAGGCTTTTTACAGCCAGTTTCACATTCGCACTTTGGTGCAAAAAAGCCTTGTGATAGAGATTCCTTATCGGTTGTGAAAACGTTTCAGGTATTTGGCGGGCTGATTCTAGCATTAACAATCAGCTTTGGTGTAACCGGCTGCGCTAATCTTAACTTGCGCGGCGACGAATTTCCCCGAGACGAAACCTACGACTTTAGTCGGCAGGTTCGTCCAGCAGATGAAAACTTGGAACTCTTCGGCTTCAGCAATAAGGCCCGCCAGATCGAGCGTAATTGCGGAGTCCGCTAGCCCGAGTTATCCGCCCATACTTACCCGAATCGTAAGCGAGGTGAGGGCAATGTTCTATCTCCTCGCTTGCGCTTCGGATTAGTATCTTTTATGAATTAGTCGGGATCACTACCTGTTGGCTCGCGATATTCTTAATTTGCGCGGAGTTACCACCCCCCGTTAGCGGTTTTTACCGAAAAACTTTGGATTTATAGTTCGGAAACTTGACTTTTCCAATTATGCGGTTTATATTCGCGGTTATGGCTTAGGATCTTGATACTACACTGGTTATGGTATGTTTTCAACTTTGTGAGTTGTAGCAGGATCTTTTGAGCCTAAGAGAAACAGAGAGAATAGCGCATGCGCTTGAGGCGGTCCCGCCTCGGAATCATTTGAATTGTTATAGACTTCAAGAGTTAGAGACGAAGGATGCTTCCGATGAAGAATATGAAAACACTCTTGGCATTGGCAGCCGTGCTGGCGATGGCAGGAACAGCTTTTGCGGATTGGAGTATAACCGTTTCGCAAAATCCTTCTCCTGCACCTGGACTGGCAAGCTACAAAGTGCACACAACCGGATTGAACGCCTTCCAGGAACTTTCAATCACGGACGTGCACCAGTCGAACGCGGTCAATTGGGGCGCAGTTGTACCGACTACTTTTTTGAGCGATTTTCAGACCGGGGCGCCTGCTGTGTTGAGTGATATAGACACTCACCTCTTGTTGATCAGAGATGATATCCTGAGTAGTGGAACGTCAGATTCCGAAACCAACGATGAGTCAGACCCCTCCAACTCAGTTGATGCGGGTTGGGTGCCTTGGCAGGGAGGCCTTGGAGATTTCAGTGTGGCCGGCGCGTTTACCATGAAGGGGTTGGATTGCATGAGCGGGATGGATCTCATGCAGGTGGTTATACCTGCTGGAACCACCGTTTATCTTTTCGGCAAAATTACCAGCCCCGAAATGACAATGTATGATCTTGCTGAGCAAGGTGGCATTGAAATCGGTGGCCCGGTTCCTGAACCCGGAACCATGCTGATGGTACTGGCCGGTATCCTGTGCCTGATGGGCGTTCGTTCGCGTAAGCAATTGATCTGAACCGAAGCATCGGCCACGACACACCGGTTTGCTTTCGGCCAAAACATATCGCGGCGTTTTTGAGATGTTTCTTAAGCTGGATTATTTTTAACGCTTGAGGCGAGCGGCAGACATGAAATATTTTACTTCTACGATATTGGCCTTTCTTGCCCTGACCGGCGTTGCACTTGGAAGTGTGGTGCTGGATCTTGTCGACGAAGGAACAGTCGATGTCGGCGGTGGTTTGATTCTGCATAAGTATATCGTGACGGCCGAAGGTGCCGGTATCACCACCTTATCGAAGTTCACCATTTCCTCTCCCGTCTATCAGGATTCCGGTCCCGATACCATATGGTCCCAATCAGGGGCCGTATACCTGCCGCCCAATGACAGTCATGTTATTTTCGGCAACGTGCGTATGCCCGACTTGAAGGGCTCGGATGCTTATATGCCCGGTACACCCATCGATACAGTGGAAGAGGGCCCCGGGGGCCCTGGTACCGTCGGGCTTGGCACACTGAATAACTACGATTCCGTCAATGAAACCTGGGACGCCTATGTGAAGACCGGCATTAATCCAGACGGCTCAACACCCGTTTTGACGCATGATCTCTTTCAGTTGCTTGTCGAGGAGGGTGACGAAGTGGAACTGAGCCTGAAGATTTCGACGCACACGGGCTACGAGGTCGAAGTCGTTGAATACAAAGACGAATATGGTTACGTCATCGGCACCGCTTATTATGCCGTTGGCGGAACAGTGGATACGTATGATCTCACTCTTGGAACAGTTTATGTTGAAGGCGATGCGAATAAGGATGGGCGCGTAGACCTCGACGATCTTTCCTTCCTGGGTGCGAATTGGGGAACGACTAGCGGTGCGACTTGGGAGATGGGCAACTTCGACGACGATGGCGACGTCGACCTCGACGACCTCTCACTGCTCGGTGCCAATTGGGGATATGGTACGGATGCCGGGGCCGCCATACCCGAACCCAGTGCTATTGCGATGATGATCGCCGGCGCGCTTTGTATATTGGGCTATCGCTCCCGCAAGTAAGAAAACTGGCAAGGTCACATCAAAGGCCGGGCAAGACCGTTCGCTTTGTCATGAAAGGTTCGGGAAAACACGCTCCTTTTGTGATAATGGAAGCGCAGTACCAAACAAGAACGCGTATTACATCCGGGCTTCGCGCCTATGCCAGTCGGTTTTGCCCTGGAACATCCGTGCTCCACGGAGCAGTTTTTCTTCGGCGAACGTCGGTGCTTGCAGTTGTAGTCCGATAGGTAATCCTGCACCGCTGATACCGCAGGGTACCGAGATTGCCGCCACGCCGGCCAGGTTGGCCGAGACCGTGTAAAGGTCGTAGAGGTACATTGCCAGTGGATCGTCGGCTTTTTCGCCGATACGGAAGGCCGGCGTGGGTGTGACCGGGCCGGCGATAAGGTCGACTTGTTCGAATGCCTTGTCGTAGTCCTGGCGGATGAGACGGCGAACCTTGAGGGCCTTGAGATAATAGGCGTCGTAGTAGCCG
>JAFGTN010000283.1 GCA_016934075.1 Pirellulales bacterium | reverse complement strand
AGAACCAAATACGGAGATAGTTGCCGATCACCAGGTCCAGGTCACCGTCGGCGTCCATATCCCCCTTCGAAGCCACGGCCAGGCCGACGGCATGCTCGCTCTCGAAGGGGAATGGACGCCGCGCGAACACGGGCTTAGCTCGCGTGCCCGTGTTTTCGTAATATGCTATGCCGTGCGGATCGAATTGACCCATTATCACGTCGCCGTGGGCGGAGATCATGTCGAGATCACCGTCGCCGTCGAAGTCGGCCAGGCAAGGCATGGCGGCCGATCCCACGTCGAGCGTCTTGCCGTCAGCTTCGATGGGACCTCTGGCCGTGAGCTGGGGGATACCTTTGCCATTGCGTGTGTTTTCGAAGAGGAAAACGGCTCCGCTCACGTAACCGCCGGCCAGCAGGTCCTTGTCTCCGTCGCCGTCGTAGTCGACCACCTCGGGGCGACAGCCGTATTCCTGCGAAAAGATACTCTCGCCCGGCGTTAACTCGTGCGGGATGACGATACGGCTGCCGTCGGCCTCGACATGACCCCGTTCGGTGAGCACGGGCTTGGTCGTCGAGCCGGTATTTTCGAAGAAATGGATCTGGCCTTCGTTAGCCCGGCCGATAATCAGGTCGAGGTCGCCGTCGTCGTCCCAGTCGGTGGCACAGGGGGCCGTGTAGTGCTGTAGGCGCAAGTGCTTGCCGTCGGCCATCAGGAATTCGCCCTCGTCGAACTTGGGTTTTTTCGGTGTGCCTTTGTTTTTGAAAAGGAAGAGATGACCCTGCGTCTCGCCGGCGATTATGTCCAGCCGCCCGTCGCCGTCCCAGTCGCAGACGTAGGGTTTGCACTGCAGGGCAGTGATAAGAAAACCGTCACTTCGGTCGGTCCAAAGCGCGTCGCTGTCGCCTAAGGTCGGTACGGGCGAGACGCTGGATTCGTTGTTGCTCTTAACAGTGTCGATATATATGGCGTATTTGGTCGGCGAGTTGCCTTCTTGCAGGTGTTCCCAAACGATTTGGCCCGAATGCCCGTTGCCGCGGATGTTGTACCAGTGCGAATATGCGTGACGGTCGAAATCGTCGAACCGATAAGGCACGTCGTCGGCGCCTATACCGCGAAAGGTTTTGCAGGGCGTCGGCCGGCCGGTTTTTGGATCAAGGCGAACGACCTGAATACACGCAAGGTCGGGGCGGCCTTTTATGCCGGCCTGGGCAAGAATCTCGGCAAGGTCGACCTTCAACCGCGCCGGCACAATGTCCGATTTCCGCTTACCAAGGTCCCACGGTGAGATCTCGACGATCATGCGAAGCGGGCCTTTTCCCGTCCAGGCGGCGGCTGTTTTGTCGCGTTTATCGATTCGCTTGATTTCGAGCGGCACCGCGGGCGCGGTCCGCCAGCGCACGAATTCCCATTCGCTTTGGCCGTGAACGGTGGCGGAACTGCCGCTGGAATCGCCGAAGAGAATGCGGTTGATATCGAGCCCTTCGGGCGATCCCAGGTATGTCACCAGAACCGGCGTTTCGCTGTTGTCGATAAATAGATAAGCCTTGCCGGTTTCGATCTCGGTGAGTATTTTATAGGTGTGCGTCTTGGTGGCATCGAGCTTGTGACAGGGATGGTAACTGGAATCGAAGGCGACGGCATTCTCGCGAAAAAACAGTTGGCATCCGGTCTTCGGACGCCTGCCTCCTATCCAGATCTCGGCAGCCGAATGCGCTCCGGTCATTTTGTCGCGATCGATGACGCGCATGCGACACTCTACGAGCTGATTTATGTCTCCGTCCCAGTCGGAGGGCCGGTTGTCGATGTGGTATCCGCCACCCTTTTTCAACCGAATAGAGCCCTTGTCCGTCAATTTGCCTCCGTCTCCGTGAATTTTCCAGACAGGCTTGGACTTGAGAGGATCGCCGCCATTATAGCCTTTGGCCGGAGCCGTGGCTTTGAGGGCGGGAAACGAGACCTCGGCGAGTTCCTTTTGCAACTCTTCGAGCGGATCGTGAAGCAGCCAGGCAAGATTGAATCGAGCCGCGCGGATATCGCGACCGTCGGGTGTGTCCTGCTGCCAGACGGCCACAAGCGTGCCGTCGGCAGCCTGTGAACAGGTGGGATAGGACGCCTGGCCGCCACCGGTCTGTCCGGAGACGTTCTTTGGTTTGCTCCAGGTTTTGCCGCCGTCGAAGGAAGCCGCCGCGCTGAGCGGGTGCCGCGCGATGGCGTTGTTCCAAACGCACATGATGCCGCAGCGCTTGTTGCCCGCGGAATCTTCGGCCTCGAAACGGCAAAGCGCGGCCGGCGCGTTGCAACCGAATAAGGGGCTGGGGCGGGCCGTCGTCCAGGTCCGACCCTCGTCCGTGCTGCGCGATTCGTAAAGATGCGTCGAGCCGGTGCGGGCAAGCATGTATATCGAACCGTCGTCCAGCTCCACGATAGCTGGTTCATCGGTACCATCGACAGCGCCGTTATGGACCTTTTTCACCGTGGCGTCGGTATCTCCGCCGTTTTGCCAGGTTCGGCCGTTGTCGGTCGAAATCATTACACCGGCTCGCAGGTGCATCTGACCTTCGGAGATCAGGCTCTTGCCCTCCTCGCAGAACATGTCCCAAGAATAGCCTAGAAGCAGCGTTCCCGATTTTAACCGCAAGCCCTGATGTGTCTTGCCGCAAGTGTAACGGTGGTTCATGGGAATCTTGTAGAGCTTGCTCCAGGTTTTTCCGGCATCGTCGCTACGGGTACACCAGGTGGTCGAGGTTTCAATTTTACCATCGGGTGGAAGAGTTGTGCTGCTGACGAAGATGCGTTTTCCGGAAACCAGAATGCTGGGATCATAATCGCGACCGTGAGCCGTTTTGATGTGGGCGACGGGTTTCGACCATGTTTTGCCGTTATCGGCGGAGAAGGCGGTGACGATATGGCTCCCGGTGCCCGACTTTTGGCTGGCCGACCAGGAGAGCATCAATCGACCATCGTCCAATCGGCTCATGCTGGGATATGCGTGTTTCTGTCCGTTTTTATGCGAGGCGACCACCGAACGATTGAAGCGGTGAACTGGTTGGCCGGACTGGCCGCCGGCTGTTCCGTGATCCAAGCAGAATGCCGACAGCGCCACGAGGCAACAAAACATAGCGCGGAAAAATGTGGTTCCGACGGTGCGGGTCATATCTCAATATCTCCATTGGCCAAACGCTGTTTGGCAAGAGCGGAACTGCCGTGTGGCACGCCCAGAATGGGCGTGGGGGTCACCTCTGTATCGATCACCACCTTTCACGCCCATTCTGGTAGTGCCACACGGCCGATAGTAAGTCTACAGAAAACAGTTCCAAAAGTCAATATAATGGTTCCCACAATGATTAATAGTTCCCTATAAACGATCTTACGGCGCTGATTACCTGAATAAATAGAGTTATCCAGTATTAATCGGCCTCATTAATCAGCGACAATCAGCCTTTCTGAATGCCCGAATAGTGATGGCCACATTTTAAACTGAGCTTAATGTAGTTCCTTAGATTAATGTAAAATAGCAAAATTAGTGGTTAATGTGGCCGATTAGGCCTAATATCGATTTTTATGGAACCATACTGTTGACTTTAGGAACTTTATTAGCTACTATGCCAGCATCATGGAACACACTATTCAATCTGCCCATCTGAATGTGCTCACGGAAAAACTGGTCGCTGACATTGAACGGCGGGGTTTATGTCCGGGCGAGCGCTATCTGACCACCGATGAGGTGAGTCGCATGTTGGGCGTGCGTAAAGCGGTTGCCAATCGAGCCATGCAAACGCTGGCCGAAAAGGAGATCCTGATCCGACGCCAACGCAGCGGTACATTTATCGGCCCGCGTTTTGTCAAACCGGTTCGCTCGCAGGTGCAAGTCGTGCATGTGCTTCTGCCCAAGGACGATATCTGTGGGCAAAACTGGTCGATGAATCCCTTTGTGCAAGGCATCCGAAGCGAGTTCCCAGACGTAAACGTGCAGTTCTCATACGTGCCGCTGATCGACGGGGTTTCCTTTGTGCGAGAACTGATCGATGCCGGCCGGCAAGCCGGCCAGCTTGCCGGAGTGATTCCGGTTACTTGCGCTCCGGAAGTTTATCGCTTTTTGGGCGAGCAGGAGGTGCCGACAGTCGTATACGGTTCGCTTTACACAGCGCAGGATACGATCCATTCGGTCGATATCGACAATCGCGAGTCGGGCCGGCTTTTGATGCAATTCGCCGTCGATCGCGGCCACCGTCGAATTGCACTGCTGGCCGCCGGTGATAGCCGCCCGGGCGACAACGACTTCTTCGATGGAGTCAGCGAAGTGGCCGCCAAGGCCGATCTTCCGCACACGGCACTCATACAGCGGTTTCTTCCCCGCGACCTGGAATCATACAAAACGGTCGTGCGTGAACTATTAGGTATGCCCGAGCGACCGACCGCGTGCATTACCCGCCTGGGAGCATTTGGTCATGCCGTCGAAGAGGTGGCCGAAGAGCACGGCCTGCGGGTGCCCGCCGACCTGGAAATCATCTTGGATAACGAGGGGCAGATCGGCGACGTCGTTGATGTGTCGGCTTACCCGCGCGTGGAACCGAAGTTGTCCTTCCCCGAAATCGCCGGCGTAATAGGCCGGCGGCTGCGGCGCCTGGCCGAAGGTGAGACGCTCGAACCGGAGCATATTAAAATTCCCGTTGTTTTTCACCAACCAAAGATAAGAAACTGAGCGATTAAATGACTGATAAATCGTGGCGTTTCGGCCAAGAGGAGCTGATGTATGTCAAGGAAGTGCTCGATTCGGGCTTGGGGGCATCGACCTATGGCACAATGAACACGCGCCTGGAAAAGGCTTTTTCCAAGCGCTTTGGCGTTCGTTACGGCATAACACACAACTCGGGCACGTCGACCCTGCACAGTTGCCTGGCGGCGGCCGGAGTACAACCGGGCGACGAGGTGATTTCGCCGGCCTTGACGGTGATATCCAATGCTTTTGTAACATTACACCAAAATGCCGTTCCCGTGTTCGCCGATATCGATCCCGAAACCTTTAATATGGATCCCGTGGATGTTGAACGAAAGATAACGTCGCGCACCAAGGCCATCATGCCGGTCCATCTCTACGGCCTGCCATGCGACATGGCGCCCATCATGGCCCTGGCCGAGAAACACGACTTGATTGTGATAGAAGACGCCGCGCAATGCTTCTTGGGTGAATATCATGGCCGTCTGGCCGGTACCATCGGGCATATGGCCAGTTTCAGTTTCGAGAACACCAAGCACCTTTCAGCGGGCGACGGTGGGATTGTGATTACCGACGACGAGCGACTGGCCGAGGCCGTGCGGGCGTTCGCATGTATGGGCTATTCGGTTGTTTCGGCCGAGAGCGGTCAGGTGCGTTCGAAGGCATTTGCCTTTCAAGATCCCAACTTCAAACGCCATACCAGTCTGGGCTGGCAGTATCGCATGCCGGAAGTTGCCGCCGCGTTGGGCATGGCACAGTTGGAACGAATCGATATGTATGTTTCCAAGCGGCAGGCAATTTGGAAGATGTATGCCGAGGCACTATCCGATTGTCCTTACATTCGCCCACAGCTTGTGCCCGAGGGATATAAGAGCGCCTGCTGGACGTTCGCCGCTGTGTACGACGGCGAAGAGGCCATAGGCGTTTCCTGGATGGATTTTGCCCAAAAGTTCCAAGAAATCTCGGGCGAAGGCATTTACGCCGCCTGGTCCGTGGTTTATCTCGAACCGGTCATGGCCGAGCGGAAATTCTATGGTCGCGGATGTCCCGTCGAGCCGCCGTATTACAACGGCGAGATTAATTGGAAGCCGGGCCTGTGTCCCGTTGCCGAATCGATCCAGCCCAGACTGATGCAGTTCAAATGCAACATCGGCACGCTTGAAGAAGCCCGCCAACAGGTTGACGCATTGCGCCAAACGATCGAGTATTTTGGTGCCGCCGTGCATTGAACATTCTCGCACACAACAGTTTCCAACCCATTACCATCCACCCCCCTCGGAGCCCTATCATGAAAGTTGTTCAGTACACCATCGCCGTTGCGTTTGTTGGCCTTTTTACCACCATGGCAGTTGCCGAAAAGCCGCTTGAGATCGTTCACGCCGTGAAGCTGCCCAAGGGAAAATATGGATATCGCGGCGGGATGGGCGATATTATTGAACTCAAGGATGGTTCGCTGCTGTTTGCATACAGCCCGCCGAACCAAGGCATCATGTCGGTCAAGTCGACCGACGGTGGTAAAACCTGGAGCGAACCCGAGCAAATGTTCGCCAATCCCAAGCCGCCGGCCAAGGGCTACTATGTTTTGCCGGGATTCTTACGGCTGAAAAACGGCGATATTATGATTTCGTATATATACGGTACATTCCCCACAACACCATACTACGGGCATAACTACTATCGTCGCAGCGCCGACGAGGGCAAGACCTGGACCGAACAGTTTTGCATGACGCCACATCCGGGCTATTACATCGTGCACAACGATCGGCTGACGATGCTATCGAGCGGGCGGATTCTGGCGCCGGCCGAATACAAGGCCCATTACCCCAGCACACGTGACCACAACGGTTACGTAGGCAGCGCGTTTTTCTCCGACGACGGGGGGTTCAGTTGGCAGGTCAGCAAGAATACGGTCGATATGATCCCGGTAGAGTTCCAGGAAGCGCACGCCGTGGAATTGAAAGACAAGCGGGTATTGCTTTTCGCGCGCACATATAGCGATCATCCAGCCAAGGCCTATTCGTCCGACGGCGGCAACACATGGAGCAAGGGCGAGATGATTGAAGAGCTGCCCATGCCGCACGCCAGCTTCCCTTCGGTGGTGCGAATACCGTCGACCGGTGATTTGCTCTTCGTGTGGGGATCGGCAATATCGCAAGTAAAAGGTTCACCGGGCCCTCCACGCCGCAGCCGTCTGAGTACGGCCATTTCCAAAGACGAGGGCAAGACTTTCGAGCACATTAGACACGTCGTCGACGATCCGGAAGACGATTTCGGCTATCAATGTGTGGATTTCGTGGGCAAGGATAAGAAAACGGCCCTGATCGGTTTCCACAAACGCGACGGCCTGCACGTGGCGCACATCCCGGTGGACTGGTTCTACGGCAAGTAGCACCAGACTGGGGAGTAAAACAATCACGATCCCGCAGTGTCACCGGACAACCCCTGTTGACAGCGGCGTATAGACGGTTGAAAATGATGCGCGGCTGTTGACAAATCGTTCGATCTGGGAGACGCCAATCATGAAACTCATCTCATTTCAGAGTGTCGAGGCCGTCGAAGACGCGACCGTGGAGTTGCTTGCGGAGCATTTTACGTTGGCCGAAGATGAGCCGCACGCGGTTATGCTTACCGGGGGCAGAACGCCGACGGGCGTTTACGAACGGCTGCGAGAATCTCCTGTCGTGGCCGACGTCAATCTGTGGATTATGCTCAGCGATGAGCGGCATGTGTCCTTGGATTCGCCCGAAAATAATTTTGCCAAAATGCTGCCGGCCATCGAGGCCATGGGTATCGACGACGAGCGAGTGATTCGCGTGCATACCGAACAGAGCCTGGAAGACGCGACCGAACAGTACGACCGCGAACTGGCTGCGTTTGTCGAAGCCGGCGGGCGCATCACCTTGGGCATATTGGGCATGGGAGCCGACGGGCATCTGGCTTCGATGTTCTGCCCGCAACATATCGCCATGGGCCGGGGCCGCTATGCCATCGCCGTGTCCAAGGAAGACGGGCCCGACCGAGTGTCGGTCACGCGCGATCTTTTGTTGCGAGTCGAACGGCTGGTCTTTCTGGTGACGGGCGAGGATAAGAAGGCCGTCGTGGAAACGGCCGCCGCCGGCCGAATGGAAACGGTGGCCGAGCAGGCGCTTGAAGGACACGCCAACGTGGAACTGTGGTTCGGCAAGTAGGTGTGGGAGCACAACGGTAGCTGAATTCGCAAGAATTCAGCCCGGAAGCGGAAATCCATCTGAATTTTTGCGGATCATTATTTTCACAGACGCGCTGTCCCATCTTCAGAAAGGCATGAGGCGATGGAAAGAGAATATCTGGACAAAGACGGCAAGCCTTTGAGCAAGGAAGATGTATATCTCATGCCCCCGGACGAATTGTCGGACAGATCGGGCATACCTCTTAACATCTGCCCCGACACCGACAGCCTCTACGAAGCCATTGCCGAGGCCATGGTCCAAACGCTTATTGAGAAGGCGGGCACCAAGACAACCATGATTCTGCCCGTTGGACCGATCGGGCAGTACCCTCTGTTTGCCCGTAAGGTCACCGAGCGGGCAGTCGATTGCCGTAACCTGTGGACCTTCAACATGGACGAGTTTCTCGACCGAAACGGCCGCACGCTTCCCGAATCTCATCCCATGTCGTTCAAAGCCGTCATGATGGAGCACTTCTTCCAACTTCTGCCGGTGGAATTGCGGATGCCACCTAAACAGATGCATTTCCCGCGCCACGACAACATGGATGCGATCGATCGGGCATTTGACGATCATGCCCCGGACGGCGTCGACTTCTGTCTGGCCGGTGTCGGTCCGGAGGGACATTTTGCGTTCAACGAGGATCCCAATTTCAGGCACGTTGAGGTTTCGGAGGAGGAGTTCCTGGCCGACCGCACGCGCCTGGTACTGGTCAACACTTCCACGGTAGACATGGACGCGCTGGTCGCCAGTTGCGGTGACCGTTCGGCAATCCCGCCGTTTGCCGTCACTATCGGCCCGCATGATATCCTGCGAGCCAGACGCACCCATGTCGCCTTTTTCGCTGGCCGGTTCCAACGGTGCGCGCTTCGGGAAACACTCTTTCGCAAACCGACGATGCATTTCCCCGGTTCGCTTCTGAAACTCCGAATACACCCCGACGGCAGTCTGATTCGCCAGGACATCACGATTTGGGCCACACCCGAAGAGGCCGGTCCGGTTACGACACAGACGATTGGATAGGCAGAGCTGAGGAGGCATGATAATGAGATTAGACAGATTCGTCACTTGACTGTTTCTGTTGCCCCATAACTCCTACCATCTCCTTGCAACCCTCTCCCTTTCCTGCTAAATTAACGTAACTGGATAAACTGTACGGAGACCCTCCCGGCAACGGATCGGCCCATGCCCCTCGAATCAACTGGCGTCGCTAACCCCAATCAAACCAGTGTTTCCGGCGAGTCCGGATCGGATATCCCCCAGTCTGGAAAATCTCCCACCGATGCGACCGATTGCCTCAAGGGACTCAACTCCCAACAGCGCGAAGCCGTAACCCATGGCGACTCCCCCCTGCTGATAATCGCCGGCGCCGGTACGGGTAAAACGACGACCTTGGCCCATCGGGTTGCCTGGCTCGTTTCCCAGGGGGCGGATCCTTCGCGAATTCTCCTTCTCACGTTCACCCGCCGGTCCGCCGCGGAAATGATCCGCCGCGCCGAAACGGCCCTCTCCTCCGGGACTGCCGCCAAAACCGCCTCTACCCCGTCAAATGTTTCACACCCCTCCCGGCTCGGCACCATTTGGGGCGGCACCTTCCATGCCGTGGCGACGCGTCTTCTGCGTATGTTCGCCAAGACAATGGAAATCGCTCCAGACTTCACCATCCTCGACCGGTCGGATTCCGAAGACCTGATGAATGTGCTTCGGACCGAAACAAAAGTTGCCTCTTCTAAAAAGCGTTTTCCCAAGAAGGGAACCTGCGTCGACATCTACAGCCGCTGCGTGAATGCCCAAGAACCGCTCAAGCAGGTCCTCAAGGAACGCTTCCCCTGGTGCAAAGAATGGCGGGAAGAACTCGGCACCCTCTTCAGCGCTTACGTCGATCGCAAAGAAACCGACGCTACCTTCGACTACGACGACCTCCTACTCTATTGGCAGGCGATGCTCGAAGACGAGGCCGTCGCCCAGTCCGTTCGTAAACGGTTCGACTACGTCCTCGTCGATGAATATCAAGATACCAATCCCCTCCAGGCGGCCATCGTTCGCGGGCTCTGTCCGGAAGGGAAGGGGCTCACCGTCGTGGGAGATGACGCTCAATCGATATACTCATTCCGCGCCGCCACCGTCCGTAATATCCTCGACTTCCCCAGCCAATTCCCCAACACTACTCTCGTCCGGCTCGAGCAAAACTATCGCAGCACCAGCCCCATCCTCACAGCCACGAACGAGGTCATCCGGCTTTCCACCGAGCAATTCGAAAAAGAACTCTTCTCCGCCCGAGAGGTTGGAGAGCAGCCCGAGTTCGCTCGCTGCGAGGATGAATCCGACCAGGCCGATCTCGTCATAGAGCGCATCCTCTCCCGGCGGGAAGCAGGAATCGACCTGCCCGAGCAGGCCGTCCTTTTCCGCGCATCGCACCACTCGATGGCCCTGGAAGCCGAACTGAACCGCCGCAACATCCCTTATCGAAAGTATGGCGGTCTGAAATTCACCGAAACGTCCCACGTCAAGGACCTGCTCGCCTTTCTCCGACTGGCCGAAAACCCCAGAGACATTTCCGCCGGACTGCGCATTCTCTGCCTCCTGCCCGGCGTCGGCGCCAAGACCGCTTATGCCCTGATGGAACTTGCGACACAAGCCCCCGGGTTTGGGGCTTGGAAAGACTGGAAGCCGCCCAAGGCAACCGCCGCGGTCTGGACGAGTTTCCGTGAGTTGATGGAATTTCTGGCAGCCGGCGACTGCAGCCTATCTGCCCAAATCGGTCGCATTCGTGAGTTTTTCACTCCCATTCTAGCTGAGAAATACGACAACGCCGAACCTCGAAAACGAGACCTGGAACAACTCGAAGCCCTTTCGGTTCGTTACGAAACCCGTCAAGAGTTGCTCGCCGAGATGGCCCTCGATCCGCCCCAATGGACCGGAGACTTCGCCGGACCGCCGGTCCTCGATGACGATTACCTCATCCTCAGCACGATCCATTCCGCAAAGGGCCTCGAATGGCGTGCGGTCTACCTCATCAACGCCAGCGACGGCAACATCCCGTCCGACATGGCTACCAAATCGGCCGAAGAGATCGACGAGGAACTCCGCCTCTTTTACGTCGCCCTCACTAGAGCGAAGGACCACCTCGCCGTCTGCTGCCCCTTGCGCTACTACCTCCACCCCGGTGGAAAAAGCGACGTCCACGGCTACGCCCAAATTACCCGATTCCTCCCCAAAAATGTCCTCCGCCACTTCCAGCAAACCGTTTCCGGTCGAGCTGCTCCCTCCAACGGCCCCCACCCGCACCTCAAGAGCCGCCGAATCCGCTCCAAAGCCAAGCAGTTGTGGGAATAGATGCCCTTACACTGTTTCCGAGTTTCCGCGGAATCTCACGCCCCGATACATTTTAAAACGAAAAGGTACCATTCAGTTCTGACCATGCAGACTGGGTTAACGCGGGATTCATGTTGCGATAAAATAGCGAAAGCGTCTTGGATAGCATTGGAGGAGATTCGATGAATGACGATATGTCTTCACGAGGAAGCATTCTATACGTTATCGGCATCAGCATGATCGCCGCGTTGGGCGGTTTCTTGTTCGGTTTTGACATGACCGTAGTTTCCGGCACATTGCCGTTTCTCACTTATGTCTTCCAATTGAACGGGGCCGGCTTGGGTTGGGCTGTCAGTAGTTGTATCCTGGGGTGCGTTTTCGGGGCCGCATCGGCGGGCAAGCTGGCCGACACTCTTGGCCGCAAGAAAGTCCTGATCGGCACCGCTGTACTGTTTACGGTTTCGGCCGTTGGCGCGGGTTGGGCGCCCAACTTCAATACCTTCATCTTCTTCCGCTTGCTAGGCGGCCTGGCCATTGGCGCGGCTTCCGGCGTGGCGCCGATCTACGTGGCCGAGACGGCGCCCACGCGTCTCCGTGGCCGCTTCGTTTCCTTCTACCAATTGGCCATCGTAATCGGGCTGCTTGCCTCGTACCTTTCCAATTACTTCCTATTGCTGTCCACCGGCGATAATGCGTGGCGGTGGATGTTCACCGCCGGTGTGGTGCCCGCCGGGCTGTTTTTCTTTTTGCTCTTTCTGGTGCCGGAGACTCCGCGGTGGCTGGTCAAGGCCGGCCGCGAGGCTAGGGCATTGGAAGTGTTGACCCGTATCGATGGCGCCGAATACGCCGCACGGGAAATGACCGTTATCCAGCAGACATTGCGCGTTCCCAAGGGTCGGTTGGCGGACCTCTTGCAACCCCGCATGGCACGGATCGTGGTTATCGGCATGCTGTTGGGTATCTTTTCGCAGATCTGCGGGGCAAATGCGGTGTTCACCTATGCCCCCGTCATCTTCAGCCAAACCATGTCGCGGGACAGCGGATTTGATGAGGCCCAGGCCGAGAATTCACAAGCGGATACGCCCGAATCCGGCAATCCGAAGCCGGACAAGGACAAGCTGCAAAACGCCCTGCTCAAGACGGCGCTGATAGGGGTCATCAACTTCTTCGCCACTTTCATACCAATCCTGCTGGTCGAGCGTGTCGGGCGGCGACCGTTGCTGATGGCCGGCGTGGCCTGCATGGCACTGAGCGTGGGCGCGCTGAGCGGTCTGTATGCGATCGGGGCGTCGAGCTTTGCCGCGAGGGCGTCTGTCTTGGCGGCCGTACTGGTATTCATCGCCGCCTACAGTAGTTCGCTCGCCTGTTTGACTTGGGTAATCCTGTCGGAAATCTTCCCGAACCGCATCCGCGGCGAGGCGATGTCGGTGGCCAACCTGTCTCTCTGGACCGCGAACTACGTACTTTTGCAGACATTCCCAATGATCGAAGAACGTTTCGGACTCGCGTCCACCTTCGGCGTCTACTCGGTTATCTGCTGTATTATTTTCCTATTCGTCTGGAGATTCATTCCGGAGACGAAGGGCAAGTCGCTAGAAGAGATCGAGATTCAACTGGTTGGACTGCCCTCCAAGGAATGTCCCGGCTCAGCGTGAAATGGAATTCTTGGTTTAACGATTCTATTACAAATCCGAGCGGAAAATTCCGTCGTGGCTGATGATGGGCTTGGCGTTGGGTACCTTGCCGAGAGGCCGGCAACCTGGGCCGATGCCTTCGAGGCCGAGATCGTTTTTCATTTTGTTGGCAAGTCCGCGGAGGCGTTTCACTTCGTCGGGATGCGCCGCGGCGACGTTGGAGCTTTCGCCGATGTCAGTATCCAGGTTGTAAAGTTCCTGCTTGGCCAGATGCAGCTTCCATGGTCCGCTACGAACTGCTTGCAGCTTCAAGCCTCGATAATAGTAGAACACGTCGTACGGCGACTTGGCTCCGGACTTGCCGCCCAGGATCGGCCAGATATCTCCACCATCCAGTTTGCGATCGGTTGGTGGGCTGCCACCGGCCAGTTTTACGAAGGTCGGCAGAATATCCATCATACTGGTTACGGCGTCGGTCTCGGTACCGGCGGGGATTTTGCCCGGCCACCAGGCGATGGTTGGTTCGCGCATGCCACCTTCGAAGGTGCTGCCTTTAAAACCTCGAAGCGGAGCATTGACGGCCCGTTTCGTGCCACCATTGTCCGACGTGAATATCACTAACGTGTTGTTGCTCAGCCCCAATTCGCGCACCGTGTCGAGCACCTGACCGACGCTCCAATCCACTTCCTCGACCCAGTCGCCATAAATCCCGTTGTTAGACTTGCCCTGAAATGCCTTGCCCGGATAGATAGGAAAATGCACGGCCGAGTGGGGCAGATACAGAAAGAAACGCTCGTCCTTATGTTCCCGGATGAACTTCACGGCCTCTTCAGTATATCGCGCGACCAGCGTCGTCTGATCGTGGGCCAGGACGCGCTTCAGAACCGTTTCGTTGCGTAGCAGCGGCAAAGGCGGCTGGTTTTTGCGAATTTTCTTGGGAATCGGCGCACCCAAGCTGCTTTTCACTCCATCTTTGGCCGGTCCCATGTCGTTCGAGTAAGGCAAGCCGAAATAATAGTCGAAGCCTTGCCGGCGGGGTAGAAAGGCGGGCTGATCACCCAGGTGCCACTTGCCGATGCAGCCGGTCGCGTAGCCCTGTTTCTTGAGTAGTTCGGCTATAGTGATTTCTTCCGGAGCGAGCCCAACGGCGTCTCCAGGGAATAGCACGTGTGGAATGCACAGCGACCGCTTGGGATAGCACCCGGTCATCAACGATGCGCGGGACGGTGAACAGACGGGCGCCGCGTAGAAGCTCGTTAGTTTGCGGCCTTCCTGCGCCATCCGATCCAGATGCGGGGTGCGGTTAAGCTTGGATCCGAACGGCCCGATATCCGCATAGCCGAGGTCGTCGATGTTGATGAAGATAAAGTTCGGTGTGTCCGCGGCCTGCAAGACGCCGATCGATGTCAGCAGGAACGTCAGCACGCACATAGCTTGTTTCAAAGTCTGTTGGTTCATGGGAGAGTCTTTCTTTTTGGTTTGGGAAGATGCCTTACGAGGCTCGGTAAACTGCGACTTCGGCCAAACGGCCTTCGAAGTTGGCGAAGTTGTCGGAACGACCGCCTATGAAAACGTCGTTGCAGCCCGCCGGCCGTGTTACGGACACTTTACCCGAGATAATCGGCTCGGCGATCCCGTTCAGGTAAACGGCAACCTCTTCGCCGCGACGGACAAGGCGGACGTGGTTCCAGGTCTTCGGTTCGATCACGGGGCCGCCCGACAAACTCTCGTTCTTTTTGTTGCCGTTGAAGATGAAGAGGCGCCCCTGAGCGTCCTTTTCAGCGGCGGTTCCGGCGATTCCCAGGTGGTCGCCGGGACAATTTTTATCGCCGTCGGGCCCGATCGAGAACAGGTACCCCGTTACGGGGCGATTGTTGT
>JAFGTN010000282.1 GCA_016934075.1 Pirellulales bacterium | reverse complement strand
GTGAACAACACGCCGACGCCGCCATCGCCTCCTCCTCCTCCTGCACCGGCGGCGACTGCGGTGCCTGCGCCACCCGCGCCGCCATCGCCGCCCGCGCCGCCTGCACCACCTTCTCCGCCCCATCCACCATCACCGCCATTTCCTCCGATGCCGCCATCTCCTCCATTTCCACCATCGCCTCCCATGCCGCCATTGTTTCCCGAGCCGCCGCCCGCACCGGCGCTGGAACCAAATGCCGAAAGATCAAATATCGCACCTGAGGCTATGCTCACGTCATTACCGACCAACAACGACAGCCCATTGTTTCCGCTGGCAGTAACCATATCACCGGCGTATAAACGCAAATCACCTTGCACTAGCCACTGTGCAACATCGTTGGTAACTCCGTTGTATTGCAGGCTGACGCCGTCAATGTAAGAGTCTGGTAAACCATCAACCGTCATCGTGCCCATGTTTGTGTTAAATTGAATATCCACAGCCCCGACTTGACCACAAAAACACAGGAAAGCGATTACCAAAAGAAGAACTACGGCACTCGAGAATTGGAAACAGAATTTCTGGAACATGGCTAGCATTACTCCTTCTCTATTGATTGCTTGTGAAATGACTTTCGAAATACCGTCGGTTTGGGTAGGATGACAGTTTTGGGTAATAGGTGTGATAAATTCCGGAGGGGCCCAGATTCCCTAGTAGGTTGGCATGTGACCAGAACCAGAGTTTATCTGAGCAATAGTGAATGTCAACTATCTAAATCCTCTGTATATACTTTCGGGGGGTGTTTCTTCTTACGTAACTTGTTTGCGTGAACGATCTTGCGTGAATATAGGTAGTCCAGTATTTTTTTGACAATGTTCGATTGATTCTGTGTTCCGTTGGGGATTTTGGTTAGCGACATGATCCATGTGAAAGGAGATGGGGTGGCCGAATAGTGTCTGAATGAATTAGCTAAATGAGAAGATATCAGAAACCTTGACACATCATACCAGCCAGGGTATGCCAATGGATGTCAGTTTGATGAGAATACTTACACATTCTGGCTTGAAATACTGTATCCCGCCCTTGAATTCCTCCTTGAACGGCCCTGCACCATGCGATTTACTTACACCGTTGCTGGTTTCTTCCTTCTTATTCTTGTTCCGTTTATTTCCCCCGCAGCGGCCGCTGATTGGCCGCAGTTTCGTGGGCCCAGAGGACAAGGG
Source organism: Pirellulales bacterium (assembly GCA_016934075.1). GTDB lineage: Bacteria > Planctomycetota > Planctomycetia > Pirellulales > Thermoguttaceae > JAFGTN01. Next base: position 2,440 of record JAFGTN010000282.1, on the reverse strand, counting down.
CATAGTGATGCTACCGAATTGCCGTTGAAATGGAGCGAGACTGAAAATATTACATGGAAGGTTCCCGTCGAGGGCCGCGGATGGTCGTCGCCGGTGATCCGGGGTAATGAGATCTGGATGACGACCGCCTTGGCGACGATCGCCAAGCCGGAAGTCGCCAGGCAGAAGCTTGATTCGTTGGGATTTGCAGTTCCCAGCCCGGAGGTTGCCGAACGTATCGTACTCAAGGCCGTGGAGTTTGACCGTGAAAGCGGACGTTTGATTCGTTCGGTCACGTTGCTGAAAATCGATAAGCTGCTGCAAATCTGCGAAGTCAACAGCTACGCTTCTCCCACCCCGGTCATCGAAGCGGGGCGTCTTTATTGCGATTTCGGCACCATGGGCACGGTGTGTCTGGACACGGCCACCGGCAAGACACTCTGGGAGCGACATTTGCCGGTTGAGCACCAGGTCGGCCCCGGCAGCTCACCGATATTGTACGGCAAACTGCTTGTGCTGGTCCGAGATGGTTGCGACGTGCAATATATTGCGGCCCTGGACAAGCAGACCGGCGACATAGTCTGGAAAACACCTCGCCCTCCGATTAAAGGAACCTATACGCCCTACAAAAAGGCTTTCAGCACGCCGCTTGTGATCGATCACGGCGGCCGGCGGCAGATGGTCAGCATGGGAGCACAATGGATCGTTTCCTACGATCCGGATACGGGTAAGGAACTCTGGCGGGTAGACACGGGGCAGAGTTTCTCGAACACTGCAAGACCGGTCTTCGGTAACGGCCTTGTTTTCGTTAGCACGGCCTTCGGCGGTTCGGAACTGTTTGCGATCAGACCGGACGGTCGAGGCGACGTTACCGATACGCACATTTCCTGGACTGCCCGTAAGCAGGTTCCGCAAATGCCGTCACCGTTGCTGGTCGAAAACTTACTCTACACGGTTTCCGACGGTGGCGTGGCAATGTGCACGGACGCCGTCACGGGGAAGGTCCATTGGACCAAGCGTCTGTCGGGTAAGTATTACGCCTCGCCGATATTTGGCGCCGGGCGCATCTATTTCTTTTCCGAAGACGGCGAGGCCACGGTCATCCGTCCCGGCAACAAGTTCGTCGAATTGACTAAGAACAAACTAGACGGTCGTTTTATGGCATCGGCGGCCGTTTCCGGTCGTGCTTTGTTTCTCCGCAACGACACGCACCTTTATCGAATAGAGCAGAAAAATGACACGTCTCGGAAAGAAGACGGCAAAAAGTTGGATGTGCTATTGGGTAAACCCGCGGTGGTGGCCGTGGGGCGTCCGGAAGACAAGATGTGGGGCTTATATCAGTTTCCCTCGCTTTTTCGCCTGGCTGACGGCGTCTTGCTGGGCAATGAATAGTAATAATTCAGCAATTGTTTGCATTCGGCAAGCGATACCGTTACAATCACGGCAGGAATGGATGAGGCCAAAGATGCCGGACGTTTCCGAGTATCGCAACAATCCATTCGATCGGATCACTAATTTATTTGGAGGTTGTACGCCATGTGTGAGAATTGTTCGCGTCGTGATTTTCTGGGAACGTCGGCCGTGGGCGGATTACTGTTGGCCGCGAGTCAAATCCGTGCCGAAGGCGACGGGGCGGCAAAGCCGATCAAGCCCTTCCCTAAAAAAATCCGCATAGCGACTATATTTGCCGGCACGCCCGTTCCCGCCGACCGCAATTGGGGCGTTTGCGAAGAAGAGATCGCCGCGATGCAGAAGCGTCTTGCGGAGATCGAAAAGAAATTGGGCAATGTGGAGTTCGTCGTCGGTCGCGCTGCAACGCCGCAGCAGGCCGCCGCGCTTTTGAAAAAAGCGGGCGACGGTGCTCCCATCCTGGCGATCAACATGCAGATCGGCGGGCTGTTGAGGATTTCCAAACCGCTCCTGGACAGTGCCCGGCCACTGGTCGTATTCTCTCTTCCCGCCAGCGGGCACGATTGGATGTATCCGTTCCGTTGGCAGAAAGACGGCAAGCCGGTTACGATGCTCACCAGCAGCGACTATGGCGAGTTGGAACGCGCCGCGCGTCTGTTGCGCGTGATTCCATTGATGAATCACAGTCGCGTGGCCGTGTTCACGCCCATGCAAGGCACCACGGCGGCGTGTACGCCGGACAAAGTCAAAGCTCGCATGGGTGTAGATCTTGTCGAAATTCCCCAAAAGCGTTTCGATGAGATGCTCAAAGCTGTGGACGCCAAGAAAGCCCAAGCGGAAGCCGAGCGTTGGATCAAGGGAGCCGTTGAAGTTGCGGAGCCGACTAAAGAGGATGTGCTCAAAGCCGCCCGCGTCAGCCTGGCGCTCGATCAACTGGTCGAAGAAGAGAAGGTCCAGTCGCTGGCCGTGGGAACATGCATGGGTTGGTTGGAGCGGGGATTCCCTTGCCTGGGCTTCACACGGCTTCGCGACCGCGGTATCCCCGCCTCCT
>JAFGTN010000281.1 GCA_016934075.1 Pirellulales bacterium | reverse complement strand
GAACACCTCTACGAGCGTTTCCGCCGCGAGTCCGACGTGCATGTGATTCCGACGCTGGGCCAACACGTCCCCCATACGCCCGAGCAGAACCGCCGGATGTTTGGCTCCATTCCCAACGAACGGATTCATGTCCATGATTGGCGTGGCGGATGCGTTACGTTGGGTGAAGTTCCTGCCGACTTCGTTAGCGAGGTCTCCGGCGGGGCTGCCGACTGGCCGATCCCCGTCGTCGTCAATCGGAGGTTGATGGAAGAGCATTGGGACTTGATTATCAACGTCGGTCATGTGGTGCCGCATGAGGTGCTCGGTTTTGCAAACCATAACAAGAATTACTTCATCGGTTTGGCTGGCAAGGAGATGATCTGCGCCGCCCACATGGCCGCCGCGTGCTATGGCATTGAAAACAATCTCGGTACGCTGGTCACGCCCGTCCGGGCCTGTTTCAACAAGGCCGAGGAGGATTTTCTTGGCCGTCTGCCCGATTTGTACGTCCAGATTGTGATGGGCCGCGATGCCGAGGGCCAATTGGTCCACACGGGTCTGCACGTCGGCGACGACTTGGAAACGTATCTGGGGGCGGCGCGCCAGTCCCGCGATCAGAATATCACGATTCTCGATCGGCCGCTTGAGAAGGTGGTGTGCGTGATGCAAGCCGACGAGTTTGCCAGCACCTGGGTGGCCAACAAGGCGATTTATCGCACGCGGATGGCGATTGCCGACGGTGGCGAGCTGGTCATCATCGCCCCCGGTCTGGAACGCTTTGGCGAGCAGCCCGAGGTGGACGAGATCATCCGAAAATACGGCTACGTCGGCACGCCGCGCGTGATGGAACATTACCGCCGCGAGCCGGAACTCCAGGAATTTGCCCATGCCACGGCGCACCTGATCCACGGCTCCTCGGAAGGCCGGTTCACGATCACCTACGCTCCCGGCCGCATGTGTCACAGAATGATCGAACGGGTCGGCTTCCGCTACGCTGATCTCAACACAACACTCGCCAAGTACCCGCCGCAGCAGCTTCGTGAAGGCTTCAACGAAATGCCCGACGGCGAACGGGTCTTCTTCATCCCCAGCCCCTCGACCGGCCTCTGGGCCACGCGAGACAGACGATTGCAGAAGAGCCATTCGAGCAGGAGGTGAATTGCGACAACAGGCGATTCCGTTGTAGCAATGGAGCGTGCGGACCGTCGCCCCGTTTGTTCAGCCAGTTCGCCAATGGTCAACATGTTCTTCCGAATCAACATTACCACGGTCCATCCGCACGTTCTGTAGGCATGAACGTGAGGGGCGGTCTCAGTCGGCAAAGAAGAACAAGTCAGAGAGAGAGTCTACCAGTACGGGATCACAGAGGATCAAACGGCCTTTGCGATTCGTGCAAACCATGCGCCTGTCTCAACTGTTTCCTCTGGAGACAATCTCTCCTCGATTTCCTTCCACTCGATCTTCTCGATTTTCCAGCCGTCTGAAAACGCCTCGCGGATTTGCCGCTCTTGTGTTTGGGCCTGTTCCACAACGGGAACATTGGCGGAATTGACGATATTGAGAGTTCTCAGGTACATCGTCGCGCCGCTCTTGCACACCTTCTTGAGCACGTCGGCGTAGCGTATCTGGTCCTCTTTGTGCAGAGAGTGGAAGCAGCCTATATCTATAACTGAGTCGAAAAAGTCTTCGTAGCCAAAGGACTCGCAGAGATTCGCCGCCAGGAATGCCGCGTTTTGTATCCGACGCTCATTCGCTTTCTCCTTGGCACGTTGAATGGCTCTTGGTGCGATGTCCACGCCCACGGCGTCATGTCCTTTCGCCGCGAGATAGAGCGTATTGTGTCCAGCGCCGCATCCGGCATCAAGCACGACGCCGCGAATCTTGCCCTCGGCTTCGAGTTCGACTATCCATTCATAGGGGGCTGTCACATCGAATGGATTTTCCCGGACGGCATAGATTTTCTCCCACCCTTGCAGGTATTCGTGGTAGTTCTCTTGTTGAGAGTTGCTCATAACTGGTTTTCACCTCACATTCTTCATTTGTCTGTTTCGTTCAGGATTCCTACGCTATTGCGAACAGCGTTCGCATTAGTGTGCTTATAGCATAATGCGTACACTGTTCGCAATGGCATATTGCAAGCAGTAACGGGCGAAATCGGTAAATCTTGGCGACAAAGGGACTCGCGTCCTAAGAACGCCATGACGAAACGATGGTCAAATTATCGCAAGTTACGGTATAGCCACGAGTTGCGACGATGCCAATTCCATCCCCGTGACCGGTCCCGGCATAATGAGTACAATGTTCGCAATGGCTCGAAAAACACGACATATCGAAACGACCTCTGCCGCGGTGGTGTGGAACCGACCTCCGCGGGCCTCGCGCGGGCCTCATCCTGCCCACAGCCGGGACGGGATCGCTAGGACTGCTATCCTGGTTGCTGACCGCGAGGGAATCGAGGCTGTCTCAATGCGTCGCATCGCTGCGGAGTTGGGCGGCGGAGCGGCGTCTCTCTATCGCTACATCAAAAAGAAAGACGAACTGCTTGACCTGATGATGGACGCAGTAATCGCCGAGCAGAAGCTGCCCAAGGCTTCTGGAAACTGGCGAAAGGATTTGCGGAATATCGCGCATCGCAGCCGGTCCATGATTTTGCGCCATCCCTGGATGATCGAACTCCCTGCGTTTCGCTCCTCCTTTGGGCCGGACAGCCTCCGATGGCTGGAGTTCTCGCTGAAGGTCATTGATGAATTGGGGCTCAATATCGACGAAATGCTAGTGATAGCACATACGCTCTTTGCATTTGTGCGGGGCTACACAGCCGGCGAAATCGCCGAGCGGGAAGCGCAGAAGAATTCGCCTCTGGGCCAAGAAGAATGGATTGCCACTCGGGCTCATATCACAAGAGCAATCGTGGAGAGTGGAAAGTTCCCAATGTTTTGCCGTGTCGTAAGGGACGCAAAAGCCCCGCATGATCCGAGGATGGCGGAGAAAGGTTTT
>JAFGTN010000280.1 GCA_016934075.1 Pirellulales bacterium | reverse complement strand
GCCACGCCGCCGGTCAGTTTGGCCAGCCGTTCCTGCAATTTTTCGCGATCATAATCGCTGGTCGTCGTCTCCAGCTCGCTCTTGATCTGGCTGATCCGCCCCTTGATCGCGGCGCTGTTGCCGGCCCCTTCCACGATGATCGTATCGTCATTGTTGATTGTGACCTTCTTGGCCTGGCCCAGTTGATTGAGTTGAATGGTATCCAGCTCGACGCCCAGATCCTTGAAAATCGCCTGAGCCCCGGTCAGAACGGCAATATCCTCCAGCATGGCCTTGCGGCGATCGCCGTACCCGGGGGCCTTGACCGCGGCAACTTTCAATATGCCGCGGAGCTTGTTGACCACCAGCGTCGCAAGCGCTTCGCCTTCAACATCTTCGGCAATGATCAGCAAGGGCCTCTTGGACTTGGCGACCGCTTCCAGCAGCGGAACGATCTTCTGGACGTTGCTGATTTTCTCTTCGTACACGAGGATATAGGGCTTGTCCAGCTCGCAGACCATCTGATCCGGATTGGTCACGAAATGCGGCGAAAGGAAACCGCGGTCGAACTGCATGCCTTCGACATACTCTACATTTGTCTCAAAGCTTTTGCCTTCCTCGACCGTGATCACGCCGTCCTTGCCGACCCGCTGGAAGGCCTCGGCCATCTTCTTGCCGATCTCCAGGTCGTTGTTGGCGCTGATGGAGGCGACATTGACGATGTCGTTTTTCTTGGCGATATCGACCGGCACCGCCATGGAGGCCAGTTTCTCGACGGCCGCCTTGACCGCCTGCTGAATGCCGCGGTTGAGACTCATCGGATCGGCGCCGGCGGCGACATTACGGAACGCCTCTTTGAACATCGCCTCGGTCAGCACGGTCGCGGTAGTGGTCCCATCGCCGGCCACCTTGCTGGTCTTGCTGGCCGCTTCGCGCACCAGCTTGGCGCCCATGTTCTCGGTCTTGTCGACCAGCTCGATTTCCTCGGCGACGGTCACCCCGTCCTTGGTCACGGTCGGGCCGCCCCATCCCTTGTCGATAATCGCATTTCTGCCGCGGGGTCCCAGCGTCGATTTGACGGCGGCGGCCAGCTTTTCCACGCCGGCCAGCAGGGCGCCTCGGGCATCGGATTCGAATGCCAGATTTTTTACTGCCATAATTCCAGTTTCTCCTACCTAATCGATCCAGTATTATCCTGTCGCAGACAGCCTGAGCTGTCTTAATGCCGATTGTATTGCAAACTCGGTACCACCGATAATAACAACCAATGCACATTGCCGGCGAGGTGATCGTAAGCTTTTATGGGAAAATCAGTTGCGATGCAAGCGATTTTGCCAAAAAACCATGGCCAAAGACGAATTTTACCCGCCGACTGCCACTTCTGCCCTCTCAGAAGGGGGCATGGGGTGCCAACTTGGCAGGCTGGTTCGTCTGAGATGGAATAGGGAAGGATTGAATCTCCTCCAACGTGGGTGGAGCAAAACGTACTCGTTTTGCGCCCTCTCTCTTCTTATCATTCTTACCATTCTTATCATTCTTGTTAGTTGTCAGGCGTGTGTCAGGTGTTTGTCGGTTGTGTGTCAGGTGTTTGTCACTTCTTGTGTCACCTGCTTGTTAAGGGTATTCCTAACTCCAGCAATTTTAAATGGATATGACATTTCACGAATGTGCGGTTTATGTGTCAGAACTGGCAAAGTTATCAAAACAAAGTCGAATGAAGTGTTCATTTCGTGAACCGGTATCTACGCCGGGTGCCATGCCCACGCTTGCGTGGGCATGCATTGTTGTCACCCCCGGCTATGCTTGCCCCTTGTCATTCCCGCGAAGGCGGGAATCCAGTCCCGTTATCCCGGACTTGATCCGGGATCTTTAATGGAGCATAAAGTGCCTACTAATATCATTCTGGATGTCGGATTAAATCCGGCATCCAGAGATACTGTCATCTCAAGCGTAGGCCAAAGGCCGAAGTCGAGGGATCTACTGAAAACCATGGGTAATTGCCCGCTGTCAATCTCCATACAAGCAGGAGATTTCTCACTCCGTTCGAAATGACTGTGACTGGATCCCGCCTCCCCTCGACGTTGCTCGGGGCGGACTTGGTCGGGATGACAAAGCAACATGCCCACGCCGGCGTGGGCATGGCGCCCTATATGAGTAAGGGAGCGACTGGAATGTGCAGAAAGAAAAAGCCGGGCGCATCAAAAGGAGACGCAAACCCGGCTTTATTTGAAACCTTCTATGTTTGAAAGAGCCACTACCAACCGCTTAGTCGCGGCCGGGGATGGCGACAACATCATCCGGCGGCGCGGTCACCGGACCTGCCTCGAAGTCCTCCGCCGACGGCGAGCACGTCAGGTTATAGTACGGCGAGTTCTGGTTGGTCATCACGTCGGACCACCGTACTAACTGGCCGGTATAAGCGCTGATGCGTCCCATGATCGCGGTCATGGTCGACTCGGCAACATTTTTGGCCTCGTTGAGCGGCTTGCCTTCGCGGACGCTCTGGATGAGGTCGTAATGCTCGACGACATACGGATTGCCTTCGCGGTAGCTTCCCACCTCGACGTTCTTGGGGCTATTCATCTTGAAGCCCCCGCCGTTGCCCCAGGTCGAGCCGTTGGTGCCGACAAAATGCTCGGAGACGCGGTCATAGCAGCCGGTGATCTGACGGCACATGCTGTGAACGGTCACATCGTCGCCATAATCGTAGTCGATGCTGAAGAAGTCGAACTGGTTGGCGGTCTTGCGGCGGGCGCGTCCGCCAAAGCCCAGGGCCGAGACCGGCGGGCGTCCGATGAACCAGTTGGCCACATCGAGATTATGCACGTGCTGCTCGACGATGTGATCGCCGCTCATCTCGGTAAAGCTGACCCAGTTCTTGACCATGTACATGGCGTCGGAATCGTTGCCCTGTTCGCGGAACCAGAGCCGTCCGCCGCACCACCAGACGCGGGCCGAGAGGATCTGGCCCAGGGCGCCCTGGGCGATCTTGTCGGCTGTCTCACGATAGGGTTTTTCATGGCGGCGCTGGGTGCCGGCGACGATGCCCAGGCCTTTCTGTTTGGCCAGTTCGCCGGCGGCGATGATGCGCCGCGCTCCCTGCGGATCGACCGCGACGGGCTTTTCCATGAAGACGTTCTTGCCGGCCTGGACGCAGGCCTCCAGATGGACCGGGCGGAAGTTGGGGCTGGCGGCCATAACGGCATAATCGGCATCGACAGCAGCCGCCTTTTTATACCCGGAAAAGTCGGTAAAGACGTTTTCCATCGGCACATTGTGTTTTCTGGCGTTGTTTTCGGCGCGGTCTTTCTGGACTTCGGCAATCGCCATGACCTTGACGTTGATGCCGTGCCACTTGGCGCCTTCGATGAAGTTGTCCAGGGCGCCGCTGCCCCGCCCGCCGGCTCCGATGAGGACAACCTTGATCACATCATCCCCGGCGGCATACACACCGGCGGAATTGATGGCCATGGCGGCCACGGGAACGGCCGCGGCCGAGGCCTTGAGGAAATCCCTGCGGGATACATTCATTCTGCTCATTGAGTCACTCCTTACAAACTTTAGGTTAGCGTTTCCACCAGATTATCTTTTGCCCGCCGTTCTCGCTCTATACAGAACGTAACCAACGGCGCCTTTTCCGCCCTTCAAAGAAACAGAATATCTTAGTATAACCGAAACAGCGCCGGATCGAACCTTCTTTTTTGCAACTCTCGTTCACCATATTGCGAATATTCTGCGTACGACAGACTAGACCCTATACAAGCGTGATTTTTGGTGCCCGGTCCCGCGGAGATTCATAAAAAGGCTCGAAATGCCCCTTTGGATTGCGTATATTGCGT
>JAFGTN010000279.1 GCA_016934075.1 Pirellulales bacterium | reverse complement strand
CCGGGAATCGTCCCTCGGGCCTGACCGCTCCAGGACGGGCGGTCGATTTCTATGGCCGCCGACCAGGACTTGCCGCCGTCTGTGCTGCGGCTAACATACGCCTTACAGTGGGTGGCGCTCCAGGTGATAACATTTTCGAATTGCGTATCCTCCTTAGCACTGCCGAGTAGGAAACGCAAGAGGGTACCGTCGGGGCCTTCGGTCAGTGGTCCGTATGGAGTGAGCTTGGCGGGAATTTTTGGCCAGCCGGCAGCTACTTTCGCCTTTATGGGTTCCGACCAAGTCTGACCATTATCGGTCGATTCGCATATTTCGACCACCGGCATATCTTTTTTCGTCACTTCGCGGTTTTGCCATTTCTGCACAATGAGACGCCCCTTGGAAGTGCAAAACATTGTGTTGCCGTAGTCGTGTACTTTACCGAGTTTCTCGGGCAAGGTTTCGGGCTTGTTCCAGGTCCGACCCTTGTCTTTCGAACGGACTAATTGGGGGCCGGCTGCCAGCAGAATGTCGCCGTTAGGAGCAACGCATCCGCTAGGCATATTGCCGCTATTCAAGCCGACCGTGAAATGGTGTACGGGGATCGTTTGTTTTTGGTCCCAGTTTTTCAATGGCACACTTGTTCCATTGATCTTTATGTTGCGGAAACTGTACCAGCCGTAGCCGGCCAGGCCCACGGAGCCACTTTTAAAGCTGTCGTCGCTTACTGCCAAAGCCTTAATCCCGTCAACCCATACATTGATTGAGGGGCCATTAGCCGTGACGCGGACTTTATACCAGCGGTCGGTTTCACTAGGCACACCTGGTACCCAGACGGACTTTAGGCTGCGCAAATATCCGTCGCCGTCGACCTTCATCAGTTGTGCCCAAAAATGCTTGGCGCGTAACTGTTGTCCGCCCCAGGGGAAATAGATCATATAGCAATGGTTGGGGTCGCCGGCGCGGATGGCCAGTGCCACGGCGCCGGTGCCCGTCTCGCGGTAGTTGGCGTTGAAATCGAATTCCGCATCCAGATCGGAGAATGATTTTTTTGTATAGAATGCGCGGCTGTGCAGGTTGCGTTCGTTGGGTGGATTGATGATACCGTCTTTTTCCGTCCAAGGACCCTTGCCGCCGAGGAAATGCCAGTCGCTACCGTCACCGATCTTTAGTTCGAGTGGTTGTGGTTCGGTGGATTTCTCATTGCTGACCAGCCGAACCGGTACGGCCTTCTTTGCAGCCGATTGCTTTTCTAAGGACGGCTTGCCCAAAGGCTCATCGCCCACCCGCCTGATCCAATCGGCCGTCCAAGCCGCGATTTCCGGATCGTTGTCGATCGTTAGGAAGACCACGCCCTTAATGCGACCCGCATGGGCCAGTTTTCGGGCAGTCTCACATTGCATCTCCATATTTTCCTTGGTCATACGTTTATTGGTGCCGTAGTCGCGAAGATACAATCCTAAAACGATGGGCTTGCCGGGGAAGGTTTTTTCGCAGTGGGCCACATATTTTTCCAGGTTGGGCAGATCGCGCGCATGCCATACCCACAGGTTGATGACGTCCGTTTCGTTAACAATGGGCACCACACCGTCGCGATTGAAATTCATCGAATAGAGCACACCCCAAATCTTTACTTGCGGGCATGCTTTGTCGAGTTGTTTTCGAATTTGTTTGACATGCTCGGGTTCGAAACCGTGGTTGATCCCCACACTGCTCATGTCGTCGAGCAAGACGGCTTCAACAGCAGGATATTTTTTGACTAGTCCGGCTACCCGTTCGATGCGTTTTGAATAATCAAACGGGGGCCCGATTATACCTTCCTTCTCGTTGTCCGGACAAATCTCCCAGACAATGCGCGGGCAATGGCTTACGGCCTCGGTCCATGCGTCGGCCTGTTTTTTGTCGAGAGGAATTCCGGCCCCGGCCATAACGATGTTGGGGGTACCCAACATTTTTGCCTTCTCGGCGCCGGTGGCCTGAGCGAAAGTAGCCAGTGTGTGTTTGCCTGGAGTGGCCCGCCTGGGAGTATCCCAGACCCAAAAGATATCTTTCAGATGCTCGGTCGCATTAGCTGGGCAATCGATATACGTGCTTAATTGAAACGCCGACACGGCGACAAATAAGAAAAATAGGTGTGGTCTTTTCATGGTAGGATTCCTTGGGGAATATTAGCAGTAAATAAGTGAATTTAGGCAAACGTTTACCAGTAACCTCTCCAGCGACCTTCCCAATATGCCCACAACCACCCTGTCAGGCTGTCGTGGTCGAGCATGCGACTTTCAACTTGCCACTCGGGAGAAAGTTTTTGATTTTTTGAAGCGGCCATTACGAAACGCATATTGTTCTCATCAAGTCCTTCGAGGATTTTTCTGGCAACGGCGATCATGTTTTCTTTTGGAAACCAGCGTTGTGTTTCTACGCATGCCTTAGCGAATATGGCTGAACGGCCTGTGCAAGTGGGTGCTCCACCCCAGCCCGGATCGCGGGGCGATACCGTATCACTTTTTGGATCGTAATCCCAAGAGTACCAACTGCTCCCGTCGTCACGGATCCCCGTTTTGCACTTGCGAAATGTACTCAGTATCAGGCTCCGCCACAATTCGTGGTTATCAGGATCGAATTCCATCAGCAGTGCGGGCAGATACATACTCCGATAAGCTGCGCTGCCACGGAATGGTTCGTCGCCTGGAATCGGCCACCGCTTGTCCAGCCCGCAATGGTCGTACCATCGCTTCATCTCGCTCAAGTATTTCACATCGCCAGAACTATTCCACGCCAGGCGTAAAAGCGGAAGATATATGATCGCATCACCCCAGTCCTTGTGCGACCAGTTCCAGGTGCCGGGCGGATAGGAAAAATATCCATGCAAGGCGTCGTAATCGGTCTCGATCTGATGGTCGGCGAAACTGCGAATGAGTGTGTCGATGATGGTTCGATCTTCGGGCAGGGCGATGGGCCGATAAGCGGCCAGCCCCACTACTACGCATTGGACCTGGTCGCCCGAGGTCTGGTTGCTGTAGCGTCCTCCGTATGGTTTGCAGAGGAAACCGCGTTCGCCCTCGGCGGCGGCCAAATCATGAATGTATCGTATGG
>JAFGTN010000278.1 GCA_016934075.1 Pirellulales bacterium | reverse complement strand
GGGCTATTATCGCGTGGCCGAAAAATATCCCCGCGAGATGCCGCGGATGATTTCGGCGGCCGGCTATCACACGCTGGGTATCGGCAAAATGCACTTCCACCCGCAACGCAACACACACGGCTATTCGCAAACGATCCTGGACGAGTCGGGCAGGGTGCAGTCGAAGGGCTTCATCAGCGACTACCGCAAATGGTTCAAGCAGCAAGCGCCTGATTTGAATCCCGATGCCACGGGCATCGGCTGGAACGACCACAGGGCCAAGGCCTACGTTCTTCCCGAACGATTGCACCCCACTGCCTGGACCGGCGGTGAAGCCGTCAAGTTTCTGGAAAACTATAAAGACTCGAAGCCATTCTTATTAAAGGTTTCTTTCGCACGCCCCCACAGCCCCTACGACGCGCCGCCACGCTGGTGGAAGGAGTACGAGGACGCCGACCTGCCCGAGCGGGTTGTTGGCGACTGGTGCGAGCGTCATGCCCAGCGCGGCAAAAAGCATAAGGACAGCCTCTGGCAAGGCGACCTGGGCGCGGAGAAAGCCCGCCATGCGCGGGTCGGCTACTACGGCAACATATCATTCATCGACGAACAGATCGGACGCATGCTCGAAGTGTTGGAAAAGCGGGGGCAACTGGAAAACACTTTGATTATCTATACGGCCGACCACGGCGACATGACCGGCGACCATCACCTTTGGCGCAAGACCTACGCCTATCAGCCATCGGCTCGAATTCCCATGCTGATCCGCTGCCCGGCTTCGCTGGTTTCCGCGCCGCGCGGGCAGGTTATTTCCCAGCCCGTCGAGCTTAGAGACATAATGCCCACTTTCCTCGAAGCGGCCGGCGTGTCTTACGATCCCCGGCAATATGACGGCCGCAGCATGATAGATTTGATCCGTGGAAAAACCGACGGCTGGCGGGATTACATCGATCTGGAACATTCCACCTGCTATGCGCCCGAAAACAACTGGACGGCCCTTACCGACGGAAAAATGAAATACATCTACTACGCCCCGGACGCCCGGCAGCAGTTGTTCGACCTGGAAAAAGATCCCGACGAAACCCGCGAACTCAGCAAGGATCCGGAACATCAAGCGACCCTGCAAAAGTGGCGACGCCGCATGATCGACCACCTGAGCGTGCGTGGGGAGCCTTTCGTAGTAAACGGTGACCTGGGTATCCGCCGCAAGCCGACTCTCCTCAGCCCCAACTATCCGCGTGGATAAGCATACTCATCGGTGACTTCGTTTGGGCCTGGATGTTTCCCTGCTGTTGCTTGTTCACTCTCACTCGAAATGAATCATGCGCATAAAGAGGGGAGGGCAATGAACAAAATACTTTTGACAGGACTTCCTGTCATAAATACAGTCCAACACATAATGAGCCAGAATTTTCCTCTCTTCCACAAATAGGACACTTCCTGAAATGACGGCGAAATTGGATTTTGATTCACGAGATGGCTTTTTCGGAAACCCGGTCAGAACTTGTGGACCAGAAAGAGGTTACGATGATTGCGGCACTATAGTTACCTTTTCTCGGCTAGATGCAACCCTTTCACGGGAAAATACAATTTTCAAAGGCATGGGGGAGGGGATGGCAATAGATACAGTTTTGGTCAATTGCATCAATGGTTTGGACCGATTAGGCTGTCTGGAGACTAGCTGAAGGATCAGCCAATGGTGGGTATGGTCTCTGGGTTCTATCCCCGTAGAATTCAAATGAGCGTGAGATTGGTATGCCCGGAAGAAAGAGCATGTTCAGAAGCGAACAACATCTTATCGAGAGCTTTATCCGAGACGCTGGGCCAGGGCTCTGGACACGAACAGCGGGCGAGACGCATATTCGCACCGTGTTTGAGAGCACGTGCTCAAACGGCCGGGCAGACTGGGTATGGGCATCATCTGTCGCCCGATGGCCTATTAGGCGAGGCGAGCAAACGGCTGAGCTGTTGCAAAAGCCAACCTGCAGCCGGATTCTGTCATTTCTGAAGCAAGATTCACCTCGTAGTGAACGATTTCTAGAAGAACGATGCGGAGTCTCTCGCAGAACATTTCGGAAATCACTCGTCGAACTCACCACGGTGGGCCTAGTGGCTGTATTAGATGATGATTTATTTGTGCTGGGAAAGAAGCTTCAGGTTCCGGACGTCGAAATAGTTGCTTTTGAATTCAAATTAGACGATTGGCAAAGGGCATTTTATCAAGCAACTCGATACCGATCGTTCTCGCATCGCGTGTACGTTGTCATGCCCGCGTCGACAGTACATCGAGTAAATGGACACCTTGAAGCGTTTCGGCGGCAGAACATAGGGCTTCTGTCTCATAGTACGGAGGAGGGTGCGTCGCGAATACTTACCTCGAAGAAGCGCCAACCTCGGTCCCGGCCGAACTTTTTGCAGGCACTTGGGATGCTTCAAACCGCCGGACATTAGAGAGCCGCAATTCTTATAAAAGTCTGAAGGCCAGCAAGCCAATCAAATAGGTGCTGGCCATCTGTGTTTCTTTCAAATGGTACACCCGCGGCTTTAAGAGTGGCATAGAGTCCGGTTGCTTGTCGGACGTCCGCGATGAGTCCCATAATGTTCCTACGCACCGGGCCACTGAGGTCTTGGTCGAGTTTTGCAAGCGTTTGCCAGTGATGGCGATCAGAAATCTGCGATGTCCAGGCAGATGACTCGGGAGAAGTAGCGTCGGTTATGATCGAGTCCAGGTCGACGTCCGAGAGAACCTGGTCAAGATATCCTGCATCGGAAATCGACTCGAGTTCGCCAAGCATAATCGAATTTAGAAGTGGACTCGATGAGTAGCGGAGACGGGGTGGCTGTCCTCCGTTCTTTCGTTTGAGGAATGCCTTCTGGTGAAACTGCCGAAGCGACTGATACCAGCCGGTGGCAAATGCAGAGGCTCCAGCGGCTCGAAGGGGAATGCCAATAAAGTCGCTGTAGCCGCACACTACCTCGAATTCGTTTCGGTCAGCGAGAATGTAGACCATGTAGAGGAGATGAGCCAAACGGTCTTCATAGAATGATTGCGAATAGGTAGCGTCGTCTCGAACTACGGTAATGTAGTAGCCATGAACGTCCCAAGATGTGAGTATATCAAGGAATGCATCGAGGTCGGAACGGGAATCAAGGGCCCCTTCCGAAAGGACAAGCGAGACGAGGAGTGGGGTCGCGTCAGTGAGGCTGGAGTGGTATTCGATCGAGCTATCGGCAAGCTGCAGAGCAATCTGAGACCAACGGTCGGAAAAACCGTTTGCGATAACCGTTGGGGACATAATTCGGTCGAAGCCGCGTTCCGTTTGGAAGTTAATGGTGTCATTAACGTAGGATGCAATTTTGCGAGCACCGATGAAGTCCTTAGCCGTGCGGCCCGCTTCGTAGTAGCGGTATTCGTCTGGTAGATAGCGGTCGTTTGCCGGAATGAGGGTGGAGACGTAGAACTGAGGGTCAAACAGCAAGTCACACTCGTAGTTCTCGCGAAGAGTTGTAATATATCGGTCGAGCTTGTCGACCTTCTCATTTCGGGCAGCGAAAATCACACCAGAGGCGGACTTGTCATCGAGGGCGTTTGTGATTTTGTCCGACTTACCATGACCATGTTGTACATAGATCGCCATCAATGTCCCCTGATTGCTTCTAAGGCCCTGGTGAGGTGGTCACACTTGCGGTAACGGAGGTGTGGCGATTTCCCTAACATTCGAATGATGATGTTATCAAGGTCCTGCGGAAAGCCTTCAACGATTGAACTCGGTGGTTCAGGTGCCAATGAAGTGACATTGGAGTAGAACGCCTGTGAGCTATGACCACGGTTCCAAAACGGGTGCCTGCCGGTGGCCATTTCATACATGGTGACGCCGAGCGCAAATATGTCAGATCGGAAATCGAGACCAGTTCTACGATTGCTATAGTCAAACTGCTCCGGAGAAAAGTAAATTCTGGTGCCGACGAGAAAACCACCACTAAGGGATTCGCCGATGACGTCGAATGCAAGGCCGGCGTCAAGCAGTACGAAGTCCCCGGAGGTTCTCCGCATGATGTTTCCCGGTTTGATGTCTCGGTGAATCTTTCCAAGTTCCCACAATGCCTTGATGGCGTCGGTCATCTGGATGCCCATGTCAATGATTGCGTCCGGGGCCAGGGGGCCATCACTTTCCAACAGGGATCGAAGGTCGCTTCCGTTAATGAATTCTTCCGTGAAGTAGAGGAGTGATTGGCCTTCAATTTCGACAAAATTCAGTCCAATAGGACCAAGTTTGACCATGTAAGGCGAGGCACAGTCCCGCATAGTCTCGACTTCCCGACTGGCACGAACGATAACCTCGGGATCAGCCTCGACTTCTGTGTCATCGTCTTCCTCACGGGTGAACTCTTCTGGGGTGCTGGCGAACTTGATGGCATAAGTGGTGCCGTCAATAACACCACTCCACACAACTTTCTGTCCACCCCGTGCTATATACCTGACACCGGAAACATTACCTAAAACATGCTCTATTTGCTCGACAGTGAGATTTGGCAGGTTGGCCATGGCTTCCTTATCCAGAAAATCAATGCAGAAAGGGTGCCCCTGGATTATAGCTGGGTAAGTGATGCAGTACAACTCGTGCCTGGCAATCATCTAGGCATTTTCTAACGTGCCGCCGTTCTCAAGGTAGTTTGTGATTCCGGTGGACAGGGAACTGTAGCAGCCGATTGTAGTTTCGATTCCGGCTACCGAGCGATTGTATCAGAAACTCTAAATATATGCCGTAAAAACCACACATTTACGGAGATTGGGTAGCGGTCATGATTGTTACAAGATCGTTCACATTGCTCAGTTGTTAACACCTGATCCCCCTGCTGTCAAACGCCACATAAACTCATCGTTTCTGTACAAGTGGCATCAAAGGAACGTTTGATCAACGCACTGTTAAATCACCATCAATCACAGGTCTAGACATACTACACTAGCTTACCCATCGTCTCCACCAGCGACTTCACGGCATCGACGCTCTTCTGAAAGTTGGCCTGCTCCGCCTGATTCATCTCCAGCTCGATGATTCTTTGCACGCCACCGTCGCCCAAAATCACAGGCACGCCCACATAATAACCGCCCACGCCGTATTCACTTTGGCAGAATGCGGCACAGGGAATAAGACGCCGTTTATCGCGTACCACGGCCTCGACCATCTGAGCGGTGGCGGCCGCCGGGGCGTAATAGGCGCTGCCCGTCTTGAGGAGCCCCACGATCTCCGCCCCGCCGTTTC
>JAFGTN010000277.1 GCA_016934075.1 Pirellulales bacterium | reverse complement strand
GGCACGGGCATGAGCCCCTGGCGAATGATGCAGGAATGGGGTATCCCAACCTTCTATCTGCAAGCCATGACGAACAAATTCGCAAAACGGCTGGCCACTCGCGGCGAGTGGATTCCCGACCTGGCAATGGCCGGCGGTTTCTCGACCGAAGACCACATCTTCAAGGTACTTGCCATGGGCGCCCCGTACTTCAGCGCGGTTTGCATGGGCCGGGCATTGATGATCCCCGGTTTTGTGGGTGACAACATCCAAGCCGTCATCACCGGTAAAGGCGACACCAAATGGAAGGAACTGCCCAAGACGGTTAGTGCCCACGGTACCAGCCCCGACCAGATCTTCGCCACCTATGAAACGCTCAAAGAACGGTATGGTGCCGATCGCATGAAGGAACTGCCCTTCGGTGCCGTGGCCATGCATACTTACGTCGACAAGCTGCAAACCGGTCTGAGCCAATTGATGGCCGGTGCCCGCAGCTTCCGCCTGGACACGCTGAAGCGGTCCGACGTTGTCTGCCTCACCGAAGAAGCGGCCAAGATTTCCGGCATCCCATACGTCATGGACGCCGGTATGGAAGAGGCCGAAACCATCTTGGATAGCTGAGCCTGATTGCTATACTGCGTAACGAATTACTGGACTTTTTCCAAAATTGCGAGTCAAGGGCACTTAGATATAAATTGGCGGCGCAGCCGACAAATGATATCTAAACGCCGCAGAGAGGTTCACTTATTATCTGTCAATGAACTAGTGTCAGTCAAGACAATGTAAAAGAAACCTTCGCTTCGCAAAGCTTTCTTTACATGTGCCCTTGACTCGCAATTTTGCAAAAGTCCAGAATTCGAAGAAAAACGGCGAGAGGGAATCGATCCTCTCGCCGTTTTTTCGATCGTCCGGACCGGTCGGTGACCGGCCCTTTCGACCCGACTCATTGCATCAAATTGTTCGCTTCGCCCTGGCACGGACTGTTATACCAGATCCTCGACATCCATCCAGCGCCGCTCGGCCCACGACTTATATCCCAACTCGGCTAACTGCACGCCCTTGGCGCCTTCGAGCAGTCCCCACTTGAATTCCGAACCGGTTACGATATGACGTAGAAACAATTCCCACTGGACCTTGAAGGCGTTGTCATAAACCCGGTTAGACGGCATCTTATCCCAACCGGCATAGAAATCGATGGGCTGTTCGATGTCGGGGTTCCAGACCGGTTTGGGTGTATTGGCGTCGTGCTGCAACCAACATTCACGCAAACCGGCAACCGCCGTGCCGTCGGTGCCGTCTACCTGAATGGTCAACAAATCATCGCGTCGCACCCGCGTGCACCAAGATGAGTTGAACTGCACGACAACCTTGTTATCGGCCTGAGGCGAATCGCCGCCAACCTCGAAAATGCCGTAGGCGGCATCCTCGGCCGTAGACTTGTATTCCTTGCCCGACTCATCCATGCGAGGATCGATGTGAATGGCCGCGTAGGCCATCACCGAGCGGACCGGACCGAAAAGGTTATCCAGCACATAGCGCCAGTGGCAGAACATGTCGGGAATAATCCCGCCGCCGTCTTCCTTGCGGTAGTTCCAACTGGGCCGCTGTGCCTGCTGCCGCAGGCCGTCGAAAACCCAATAGCCGAAATTGCCCCGCACCGAAAAAATGCGGCCCAGATAGTGGTTGTCCAGAAGGTATTTCAACTTCAAAAGTCCCGGTAACCAGAGCTTGTCTTGCACCACACCGTGTTTAACACCGGCCGCCTGTGCTTCATGGTAAAGGGCTAAGGCGTCTTCGGTGGTCAGGGCAGTGGGTTTTTCGGTATAGATATCCTTGCCGGCGGCGATCGCCTTGCGGATGTTCTCCGCACGTAACGTAGTGGTCAAGGCGTCGAAATAGATTGAATAGGCGTCGTCGCTCAACACCGCGTCAAGATTAGTCGAATAATGTTCCAGCCCGTGTGCTTGCGCCAGGTCCTTAAGCTTGTTCTCATTGCGTCCGACCAGGATCGGGTCGGGCATAATGATTTCGTCGTCGTCGATCCTCACGCCGCCCTGTTTGCGGATCGCCAGAATCGATCGGATCAGATGCTGGTTCGTGCCCATGCGGCCCGTAACCCCGTTCATAATTACACCGAGTTTATGGACGGTCATTTATTTTCCTTTTGGTGTCAGGTATCAGGTTTGAGATATGAGTAGTGAGACTTCAGACATTGAACATTCGTAATTCTTTCGTCATTAGAGCTTCATAATTCGACATTCCTGTCCTCTGCCCTCTGTCATCTATCCTCTATCCTCTGACTCCACTATACATACTGCAAATACGCGTCTTTGATTTGTTCGAGAAACTCCGCTTGATCCATGTTCCAGTATCGGGTTGAGAAGATCTCTACTTCATTGAAGCCGTCGAAGCCTGTTTGCTCCACCCAGCCACGGATCTGACGGATGTCTATGCACCCTTCACCCATCAGACCGCGGTCGTTGAGCATATCTAGCGTTGGTGTTTTCCAGTCGCAAACATGGAAAGCAAATAGCCGCTTCATCCGGCCCGCCCTCGCAATCTCGGCTTCAAGCTCCGGATCCCACCAAAGGTGATAAACGTCAACGGCGACGCCCACCCGCGGCGAATCGATTGCTTCACACATATCGTTCGCCTGCCGGAGCGTGTTGACGGCAGAGCGTGTATCGGCGTACATGGGGTGAAGCGGCTCTATTGCCAAATTAACGCCTGCCTCATCGGTACGGTCGAGGACCGTCTGGATTCCATCAGATATTTGTTTCCGCGATTCTTCCAAAGGCTGGCCGGGCACAGCGCCGCAGACCAGCACAATCAGTGGCGCGCCCAGATCATGCGCCTCATCGATGGCGCGGAGATTATCGTCTATCGCCTTCTGTCGGCCGGCCGTATCGGGCGCCGGGAAAAAACCTCCCCGGCAAAGCGATACAATTTCCAAGCCCGCATTGCGCAAGGCCTGTCCGACCTGGGCCACATTGCGACCTTCCAAGGTATCGCGCCAGACCGTAATTCCCTTCACTCCGGCCGACGCATAGCGGTCGGTGGCTTCTTCGATCGACCACGGCTTGGTAGTAATCGTATGTACGCACAATCGAGATAAATCAACTAGCGGTTCAGTAGTCATGATCGGTCTAGTGCAATGAAATTCCCACTATTATGGTTATGCGAATACTCGACTGGATAGGCACCTTGCCACTTAGCCGTGCAAAACTATGATTCTACCCCGTCAGAGATGTTCGCCAAGGCATAACTCACAAAGCTCGATTGGCAACACGCAAGATGTTTATTAGCAAGAAGTTATAGTGCCGGCATTTGTGGTAGAGTTGCGAGTCAATACGGTTCTTAATACGGTAGAGACACGAAATATAACTTCTGCGTCAAATATCACGACCTGTCAAACAGACTTCGATTTTTTCCGTGGGCTATGCGGGTTTCGCGGGCGAATGACGGCGATGGCGAGGATTATTGGAGCCACGATCAGGAACAAACGCGGTCGCCAAGCCAAAAGAACGATCAGCGGCGGTATGATGCCCAGAAGCCAGGCGGGAATCCGTTGCACGTCTGTGTATGCCACCCAAAGCATGCTCATCAGCGCGCCCACGCGCCAACATGCGGCCTCCAGGCCCAGCATGGTGTTGCCTTCGTTCGGCCATAGCCACAACACGACGGCAACCGCCAGCAGCACGAGAGCAATTATTCCAATGGCGTGTCGACGCATACTACTCTTGATCCTCTATCCTTTTTTGAATCAGTCGTCCTTTTTTCAGAAGTTTAGCCGGCGCCGGCGGCGGAACCAGTTCAATCTCGAACGGCATTTTTTGATCGTTACGCAAGACCTCGATTTTAATTTTTTCTCCCGCATAGCGGCGCGCGACGGCTTCGCGTAGATCGGTCGCGCGGTCTATCTTCCTACCATCAACGCTCAAAATACGGTCGCCCGTTTTGAGTCCGGCCTTTTGTGCCGGCGAGCCGGGCGCACAGCCTTCCACGACCGCTTCGGCCATGCTCAAGTTCGGCTGCTTGGAAACTATGCCGAGGAATCCGCCAAAAAGATCATCGCCTTTTTTCAAGCGCTCGATCGATCGTAAAAGGTCGTCTGACGGAACGGCAAACCCGATGCCCGAGTCGTACAACTCCAGGCCGGCCGTTTGGCCCTCGCCCTCGGGCGACATGGGCACAAGCAGGCCCATAACGCGTCCGTAAATATCGATCAACGGACCGCCGTAGTTGTTGGGAGACACGGCCGCATCGGTTTGGATCGCCTTGCCCCAGATGCGGTTAACGGCACTGACGATGCCCACCGATATGTTGGGATGATTGCCGGGAAATGTTCGCCCCACACCTATCGCCCATTGGCCGGGGCGGATGTTTTTTCGTTCGGCAAATACCGGCGCGGGTAGAACCGTATTGCCACCGGATTCGATCTTCAGCAGCACCAGTTTGCGGCTGTGATCGGTTGCCAACAACCGTGCCGCCTTGCGACTACCGTCGGCTAGTTGCACAAGGATCGAGTCTGGCTTGCGCAAAAAGTTGAATCCGCTGGACACTATATATCCCTGGTCGTCGATAATAAGTCCGGTAGTGGGGCCGTTGCCGAACACCACTCCCTCGGCGCGTTCCAATCCGCCCACCGTCTCCAGCCGAACCACCGAAGGCGCAACGCGAGCGACGGCCGCCCGAAAAGCCTTCTCCTCGGCGGCATCCAGAGATGCGATATCTTTACGTACATCGCCGGCACAGGGCGAAGCAGCCACGCACACAGCAACCAGAAATAACAAAACCTCAAGCCTCATACCTCGCACCTCATACCTTCTGCAGCCTATTCCACTCCAATTTCCACCAACTCGTGTTCACGCATCACCGTCAAATACAAAACACTTCCAACGGGGATATACGAAAGCTCGTCTTCGAGTTCCCTGCACGATTGCACCAGCCGGTCGCCCACCAGTACGATCAGATCGTCCGCGCGCAATCCGACCTTGGCGGCTGCCGAACCGTTTCGTACCGAATCTACATACGGCGGCGTGCGATACAACACGTTGGGCACCAGTGCGATACCCAACTGCTCGAGCGTGATCGGTTTGGAGGCCTTTTTGCGTCCGGGACGCGACTCGACCGTGAATCGTCCTGACAGTATGCTGTCGGCGGATTTTTTCAGTTCGGCGGTAGGAATGGCATAGTTCAGCCATGTGCGGTTGAGTTTGTTCTGCAACTCCTTGCCCAACATGCCGGCCAAGCGGCCTTCGCGATCGAGCAACGCTCCACCGGCCGCGCCCGGATTATTGGTCGAGGCGTCGAGCACGTATGTGGGTCCGTGATAGGGCGTCTCGAACACTCCCCGCCCGGCCACGAGCCGTGTGTTTACTGAAACCACTCCTCGTTGTGCGCTGACCGGCTCGTTGCCTACGGCTACGCCGAACAGATTGCTCAGCGCCAGCACCCGCGAGCCCGGTTCCAACTTGCTGCCTTTAGTCAGGTCGAAAAACGGGAAATCTTTGCCTTCTATCTTCAACAACGCCACGTCCAATCCTGGATCGGCGCCCACCAGCGTTGCCGACATCAGTCGCCCGTCGTCGAGTGTGATATTGATCTCGTCCGTATCGAGCGCGCTGCTTAAAGCGGTCAGCACATGTCCATCGGGCGAGATAAGCAGTCCACTCTGATAGTCTTCCATTCCACGAAAGCCACCGGCGCCGCGGATTTTCACAACCTTGGCAAAGGCAACGTCAACGGCGCCGCTGAACCTTCGACGGGATTGCGAGACGTTGAGTCGACCGCCATTGTTATCTTTTACAACATTATTTTTAGCTTGAGGCGAACCTATCGAAAAGGTCTCGAAGACCTCGTCTCCATAGTGTGCCGTGATTAGACTTGGCATCCATCGCCCAGCCGTTTTGCGATAGTTTTGCAGGTATAACTCGCACGGATCGGATCCTTCTTCGGCAAAAAGCTCCAAGGCGGCCAGATCGTGGTTTTTCCGGTCGAAATAGCAGCGGCATTCCAGGTCGCCGGTTAATCCGGCCACCACGTCGAATAGTTCTCTACTGCCGGCAAGCGGGGCCGTACCCACATAATAAACCTCACCGAAAGCGTCCGGCCCTTGTGTGGCCAACCGGTGCCAGAGGTATAGCGCCGGCAACAGACCGCCGCTGCCGGGCGGAGTCAGTGCCGGTCCGGGCCCCTCGGTAGCCAATTCCGTGGAAGCATTCCATTCGAAGGTTTTGTCGCCGGCTCGAATTGCGGCACTTTTCGAATCGAGTGTGATGGTAGCCTGTTTTTCCGATCGAGTCCGCGCTTCGATTTTCCACGCTTTGGCTGCCGCTTCCGGCCATTTCAGCCCCGCTCGAGCGGCCCAGTCTGCGAATACTCGCTTGCGATTGGTCAGGTTGAAATAGTAGTTTGCGTAGCCATGTTTCTTCTGAAAGTTGTCTTGCACGATTTTCGGTATTTCAGCCGGCACTCGCGGCTTATTTTCGGGCGGTTTTTCAGGTCGTGGTGCGCCTTTGCCGTCGTCTTTTTCGTCGTGCTTCTTATCGTCGCCCGGTCTTTTCGGCATGGGACGGCCGGGTGAGGGCATGCCTTGTTTGGCTTTAATTTTCTCCAGCAACTCGCTTTGTCGATGCACACCCGACAACCGCACCAGCACATCATGTCGCTTGCCCTCGCGACGGAAACTGAGCGGCACCCGCCAACCCTTTGGCAGTGTGCCCAAAATGTTTTTCATGGCGTTGGGCGAATCGACGGTGCGACCTGCGAAACGCACAATCTCGTCACCGTAACGCAGACCGCGTCGATAAGCATCGCTATCTTCCAGAATGTCATCGACAGTTACCCAGCCGCCCGCATCAAACGCCACGGTGGCGCCCAGAGTAGCGTGATCGACAATCCGTCCACTGTGCAAGTATCCCAAAAAGTTCTTGATCTGGTTGATCGAAATCGCGTAGCCCACGCCCACGCTCACACGACCGCGTTTTTCGAACGAGCAGCGGCCGTTGATGCCGATCACTTCCGCGCGATCGTTGAATAACGGGCCGCCGGAATTACCAGGATTGACTGCCGCGTCGGTCTGGAAACAATCCGCATACTCCAGCAAAGTACCCGCCGGAAACTGATAGCGGTGTGTTCCGGAAATGATCCCCCAACTGATCGTGGGCTGGAGATCGGTTGACAGCAGGAAGGGATTTCCCATGGCGAAAACCGCGTCACCCACCCGCACCAGGTCGCTGTCGGCAAGCTTTGCAAGTGGAAAATCGTCACGGCCGAAAAGCTTGATCAAAGCCACATCGCCCGTGGGATCGATGCCGACCAATACGGCATCGTAAATGCGCCCGTCGGCCATGCCGCATTTCATGGACTTCCCGCAGGGCTGCACGACGTGGTAATTTGTCAGCGCGAATCCGTCGGGCGAGATAACAACGCCGGATCCTCCACCCTTTCCGTCGGGCTCGAAGATGGCAACCACCGTGGGCGCGGCTTTCTGCATGACGGCAATGCGCTGCGACTCGGCCTGCAAAATGAACGGATCGACTTCTATAGTATCGGCTATAACTGTATCTGCTATGGCCGGCAAAAAAGCAATCAGGCAGGCAGCGAGAAAAGTCCAAATGAGCAAGCCGATGGTTATCCAGTGTGGGCGGCACATATTGCGACTCATTTCACCACCCTCGCATTGCCCAAACCGAGTTGGTCGCCCACGTCAAGACCGTCCCCGAAATCGACAATAATTGTAAGCCTGTCCGCGCCGCCCAGGTCGAGGTCAAGCGGTCGTGGCTCGTCGTTACCGCTGATTGTGGTATCCAGCAGCACTCGTTCGTCACCACGTACGATCAACCGCACGTGCCCTCGCGGCCGCGCGCGATCGTCTATGCCGGCAATGGCGCGGAAGCGTCTGAAATCGTCGTCCAAGCGGTAGACCACCTCGCTGCGGCTGTGCAGGCTGATTCCACGCGAAAATTCCTTTCCCGCAAGCCGGATCGACTCGACGCCGTGGCCGTGGTCCACCCGTGGTCCGAAGAGTGAGCGTCGCGTTTGCGATTCCTTGAGACCACCGAAATATGGAGTCCAGTTGGCCGACTGAGGAGTGAGATCGTCGAGGTAAACCGCCTTGCCGCGAGAAAAGTCCAAACGTTCGACGCTAGCCGGCGGCAGCGATGCGGCCAGGCCGCAGGGAGTTTCAAACGACAACATTCCGTCGCGCAATGCAATAGACTGCACGGCCCAATATGAGCCGTCCACTGACTCGAGACGACACAACGAACTGGGCAAGCTCTGGCTGCTCGTATGCTGATATATGAGCGCGAAGACTTTAGCGCGTCGCACCGGTAAGACGTCACCGTCGAGGTTGAAGCTGACCGTTTTTTCCGACACGTCGGCCACAACGCCACGGTGATAATCGAGCGTACTACCTTTACGCGTAACAAGCAGATCGCCGCTGGTGTCGTCTCCTGAGCTTTCACCACGGATTCGTTTCCATTCGAGAGACGTCTCTTCGTTTTGCGGCTGCAAACGAACGGCCGTGATTTGCCGTGTGGGAATATCTATGGTCGATTGCGGGTGAGCAGTGCTAGTTGTGGCCGTATCTATCATTTTCAGACGCGCTATGGACCCTTTGACCGTGAACTCAGAACCGATAAGCTTTGAACCGTCGATCAGTTCCAGACAAACGTTTGCCGGATTTTGCAAGGTGTCGGCAGTTACGGATTTTGGGGGAGTGTTGTTGGGTGTCAGTTCGAGCAATTCGCCCAGCGGCAGCTTCTTGCGCCCGGAGGCGGTTTCCAAAGTGACTCCATCGCGCGAAAGATCCACCAACTTGCCGGCAACCTTAGCGCCGTCAAGCGTCTGCAAAGAAACCGCGGGCCCATCCACGGTAGCCAAAGTCAAAACTAATGCAACAATCCACATAATTATTCCTGTCCTCTATCCTCTGTCCTCTATCCTCTAATAATACCTTACTCTTCCTTATCGGCCAATCGGCGGAAATACTGCTCGATCACTTCGCGATAATGGGCCGGGAATTGGCGGTTCACTTGTTGCAAGGCTTCTTCGCGGTCCTTGGCCGGCAGGTTGCCCCAGCCCGATTTGGCGCCCACGCTGCGCTTGACGACACGCCCCGGCCCGCGCCCACCCATCACTTGGCTGTCGCCGGCCGGATTCGATGGTTGGGTGCTTCCACCGCCGCCAGATTGGGCTTGCTGCTGTTGTTGCTGTTCGAGTTTTTTGATCAACTTGTCCAGCGATTCGATGATGCCATCCTCGATCTTGCGTGTTTTCTCGCCAGGCCGGCCCAGATCCAGGCGCCGGCGAACATCGTCCATGCGTCGGGCGATATGATCCAGCGTTTCGTCTTCCAATCCTTTCAGATCCGCTTGCATCAATCGAGCCAAGGATCGATAACGTAGCGGGCAATCATCGGACCGCTGCAGCAAGCGTTCGATGGTTGCCAGTGCTTCATCTTTTTTCAAGAGCCGGTGCTGGATCACTGCTTGAAAAAACAGCAGCGAGTCGGGATCGACTACGTCTTCGGGCGCAAGCCCTGACAGATATTCGGAAGCTTCATCGTACATCGACCAGCTCGTCAGCCATCGGGCATAGAGCAGTCTCATGTTGACGGTAACAAATCGATCGGCGGTATCCGGCGGATCTTTCGAAAGCCATGTCTGCGCAGGCACCGGCCCACGATCGCGCGGCCGCGAACAAATCTCGACCAAAGCGGCCGCGCGGCGGTCCTGGGTAGCAAACGTCATGGCCACGCGCGTAAGCAGTTCGGTTCCGTCGGCGGCTTTTGGCAGATCGGTCCAAATCGACTCGACCTTTCTCTTCACGGCATCCGAAGGATTTTTACCGGCGAGCCATTTTTCGGACAGGGTGCGGATTGATGACGGATCGGGGCGATCCCAATCCGGCTCTGCAGCTTTCGCATTTCCGGTCACAATAACCAAAGCCGTGATAAAAGGCACAGCTAAGGCGATCTTCACATTTCTTTGGATATAGACCATCTATTTGCCTTTCTCCAAGTCGAGTTTCCGGGTAACCTCGTGTATCCGCTCCTCGCGCTGGGCCAGGCGACGCAGAGCCTCCCGCAGTTCGGGATTACGAGCCTCTTCGCCGTCGATGAGTTTCCCATACCGGATCGTGCGACGATTTACTCGCATCTGCAAAGCCCGAATCATTTTCAGTTCGGCCAGTGTTTCTATCAGCTCGGGATCTTGTTTTTTGCCGCTTTGTTGTGACTGTTGTGACTGTTGCTCTTCGAGTTTTTCGATCTCTTTCTTCAAAGCCTCGATCATTTCCTCCAGGGCGGCCAGTATGTCTTCTTCGAGACCCTGAGTGATTTTGTCCACGAGATTCTTTCCAAGACGCTCGGCCGTTTGTTGCATGTCGTCGCGCATTTGTGAAACGGCCTCGGGGAATGCCACCGCGGTGCCGTCCTCTTTGAGAAGTAAGAGTACTTTATCAGCCTCTGTGGTTATTATCGACTGTTTTCCGGCCAGCCGGCCGGCACCGATTTCATGCTCGTGGCCGCGTTGCTGCGCGGGAACCTTGTCTAATAGTGTCGTCCCCTTGTAAACCTCGCGCTGAAGTATGAGCATCTTGGCGAAGCGGGCAGCCAGCGCGGTCAGCATCCTCTTCATTTCCTCCTCGCGAAGCTGACGGAGAATCTTCTCCAACTCGGCCTTGGCTTGTTCCAGTTGCCGCAGTGCTTCCTCCTGCTTCTCGACCGCGCCGTCATGTTTCACTTTTTCCAGCGACTCTTGTGCCTCTTTCATCTTTTTACGCGCGGCTTCCAGGCTTTTGCGAGCCGGATTATCCGTCTCGGACTGCTGCTGCTGTTGTTGCGGTTGTTGGTTTTTCGATTTGCCACCGGCACCACCGCTTTTACTATCGGATGGTATGATGTCTTTGCTGGATTCACTCTTGTCGCCGGATTTGGCATCGGCTTTATCGCCGCTCTTTTCGCCGCTGCCGGATTTGCCCATCTCATCGTCGCTTTTCATTTGGTTCGACAGGCGTCCGGTCTTGTCTCCCAGTTGATCTTGTTCCTGGGCGAGTTGACTGGCGTCACCTTTACCCTCGGTGCGGCCTTCCAGGACCTTTTGCTTGCGGATGATGTGATTGAGCTGTTTCAAATATTGGCGAATGCGTGCTTTATCCGAAGCAATACGTTTTGCCCGATCCTCACTCAAGAGTAATTCCAGCAGTTGGACCAGATCTTTTTCCAGATCGCGTTGCCCCTCGATGGCTCGAGATAGACGCTGGCGGTCCAATAGATCGATAATCTTCTCGAACTGAACGCCGATGAGCCGCTGTTTGCTTTGCGCTACTGTTTTGCGCAGTAGTTCGGCGCGTTGCGGGTCGGTCGAGGCCGTGAGTTCTGCCATGCGCAGCAACACATCTTCCAGGTGCTTGTATTTATCGGCGATACGCTGTTGTTCTTCCGATAACTGCGCGGGATTGTCCGCCTTGGCGATAGCATCATCGGCGGCAATCGCATGGACGCACATGGAGCCCAGGAACAGGCTCGTTGTGACAGCAACTGTCATGAGCAGTGCCGACGGCAAGTTCAATTTTTGCAGATTCGATCTTTCGTGCATGGCTAGTCCTCCAGCAGTTCGCGGAGTTTGGCCTTGTGTTGTTGTTTAACTTGCGTGCCCAGCTTCTTTTGCGACTCGATTATCGACCTCAAAATAGCGATAGCCTGTCCGTAGTCTTCCAGTTCCATCATCCGGCTGAGAACCTCGTCCATATTCAGAAGTATCGCATCGATTTGTTTTTTGGCAATATCCCGTTTGGAGGGGCCCGTTTTCATATCGTCCAACGCCCCGTGCAGTTCTTGCAGGTGGAGCTCGAGTTGCGGGAACATGATTTCGGCAATCCGTTTGAGCGGTTTGGCTATACCGGCCTCCAGCCGCACGCGCAGTTCTTCGGTGTCGATACGATTGTTGACCAACTGTAACCGTATGTGGTCGAAGGCTTCAGCCGTTCCCAAAACCTCGTGGGCGTTTTTACGTCCGTTTTGTATGGCCCGTTCGCATCGCAACGTGCGGATGGCCAGTCCGCGGTCGGCATTTTCGCCTTCGGTGTCGGAGAAATCGATACGCTCGAGCGAATCTCGCGTCTCGGTTACTTCTTCGATAATCGCTTCGAAGCGCTGTCGCAAGACCAGCTCGCGGGCTTGCAACATGGCCTCGAGCTGGGCCGGCGTGACAATGTCCAGGAGCCACCTCTGCGAGCTGCCCCGGTTGGGCCCGTCAACCAAGTCAAATCGGTCCGCCGCGCAAATCGCGACCAACAGCTTCTGCCCGGCTTCGGCATCCAATGTGCCAAGCTCCAGCGCCGCTTCTTCAGGATTCAAATCTATTTGCGTGGGATTGCCGTCCGGCTCAAACAGCTCGACCTTGTCCGGCTTGGCTTTAGTTGGTGACGCTTTATCTATAGCATACTCGAACCACAGCTTCGCGATACCGTGATCGTCGCTCACTTGACCCTCGACAGGTAAATGTGCCGTGGGTGTTACGGCCGTGCCGATGCCGCGCAGACGAACGGACAATTCGGGCGGGAGGTCGGGCGCGACGGCAAACGAAAGTGATACCGGCTCACAGCTCTTTATATCGTCGGTATCGAGCAGGTTGAACGTAATCGACATGTCTTCACGCACAACACCCAGGTCATGCTCAAACTCGCGGTATTGGTTCGGCTGCTTGGAATCGATCTTGATAAACGTTTGTTCCATCTGTTTGCCGCTTGCGGAAGCGTCGACGGTTACCTCTCGCAAATCCTTGGCGGCTCGACCATGCACGGTTATACGCGTGCCGAAGGGGATCTCGGTCACCGTGCTGATCACGGGCACCGTCCGAGGTGGGCGGTTCATGTAGCTTGGATATTCGCATTCTAGCGACAGTTCTTCCACGGTGGGGCTTTCCACGACTATCAATTTCAGACCTTCAAGCAATACGTCTCCGCCGCGAATATCAAGTTCAATAGGAGCTAGTACACCACGGAAAGTGTGAGTGTATCGCTGTTCGGGCTCGCCCGAGGCCTGCGCATCCCCCTCTCGAG
This sequence comes from Pirellulales bacterium, assembly GCA_016934075.1. Taxonomy (GTDB): domain Bacteria; phylum Planctomycetota; class Planctomycetia; order Pirellulales; family Thermoguttaceae; genus JAFGTN01. Next base: position 1,714 of record JAFGTN010000277.1, on the reverse strand, counting down.
TCATAACCGTGCGATGTCGCGATCCGCCCTCGCTACGATAGCGAATCTCGATAGTTTTTGGTACAAGCGGCCGGGTACAGTCGGCCTTGACCACGACCTCGACGTCGCTGCCGCGGGCGACTTTCTTCACGCCGTTTGTAAATCCTTCGATCGAAAGACTCGCCTGACGTGGCCAGGGTTCATCGTAGAACAACAGGCTTCGGCGAACCCATACGCCCATTGCGTTCGACGCCAACAGTGCGAACAAAACCACTGAGACCGCCAACACACCCGCCACCGCCAGCAAGCGCCGCAAAGGCTCTCGCCGGATAACCTCGCCTAGAGACAAGCTTTCCAGACGTTTTTCCGCCTCGCGGCAAGTTTGTTGCAACATGGACGAGCTGAATCCCTCGGTCTCAAGCGGTATGTCTCCACTCAAATCAACTGCTGTCAACAGCGTATCGTCGAGTCTCGTGAAACGACGCTCCAGCAAAACCGCTATATTGGCGTCGGAGAGCGGTACGCGCAGCCGCGAAAAAATTCGTTTGATGATCACGCTCAGCAGACAAAACACAAATCCCACCAGCAATACGCCCCGAGTCCAAAGAGGAGGTTCGAAAAACCAATCCACGACCAGACCGCACCAGAACGCCGTGCAGATCAAAACCACTGCCTGCGCAGTGCCTTCGACGTACACATAGGTACGTATCATCCGCCGCAGCTCGGCAAGTTGCCGTGCTATGCCGGCCGAAAGCTTTGTCGGTTGTGGTGCTGGTATCGATGCCATGTTACAAATAAAATAAAAAACAGATCTTTTGTAGGGTGCGTCCTAGACGCACCGCGAATTCATTGGTGCTTTGCGAACGCATCTTACGTTGTGTCCTCGTGTTGATTTTTACCCATTTATATTAAGCCAACTTTTCTAAACGTCGTATCAGCCATTCCACCGAAAGCAGTCCGCAGATCAAGATCATTGCCCAAAAAAGCCATCTTTCTCGCCAAAATTGGTCGGGTGGGGCAGTGAGCACGATCGTTTTAGTGCGATCTTTCAACTCGGCCAACAGCGAACTTCCCCGGTCGCCAGTAGTATCTCCGCCTGTGTTATCACCCGCGTTGTTGCCGGGTAACTCTGAATAGTCAACCAGCTTAAGAGCCTCACGCAGGTCGGTGTAATATCTACCGCCGGTCTGTTCGGCAATTTTGCTCAACAACTCATCGTTGCGCTGCGAGTTCTGTCTTTCCAGGTCGGGCATTTTCACTTGTACTCTTCGCGTCAGCCGCACATTGTCACTTTCGGGCACAATAAGTTCGAATCTATAGACGCCCTCTTGCAGCAATGGTACTCGTCCGGCAAAGGTGCCCACGCGCCGCTGGTCGGGTTTGAGCAAAACGGTTTCCGTTGTCCCGTCGGGCGCGACAACCGCCATCGACACATCGGCCGCTTCCAGCGGTTTGAGGGTGGAGTCAGTCAACTGCGTGCGAACTTCGGCAGTGTTTCCCAGCACGTATCTGTCACGGCCTACCATCAGCGTGCCACGCATCGAACCTCGCAGCAATCGGCCTTGTGAGATGTGCCTTACCAGCTTTGTATAGAACTGTTCGAAAAACGCCTCGTCAACGCGACGCAGCCGCCACATCTCGCTACTGCCCATGTAGAACACGCGTCCGGAACCGAAAAACTGTCCGGCGAAGTATACCGGCTTACCGTCACCGTGAACACTGGTCGTATCAAGAG
>JAFGTN010000276.1 GCA_016934075.1 Pirellulales bacterium | reverse complement strand
TCCATCCACCAGTAGTCGAGCTTTAATCCTTCGGCCAGGTAGCGGTTGATGAACAGCTTCTGCGAAGCGCTATCGGCATTGATCATCTCGCCGAACTGGTGCGAACTGCAAGCAGCCAGTTGCATGGGCGGCACTTTTCCATTAGAACGCGGCAAATTGTGGGCGAGCATCCATCGCCGCCAGACGTTTTGTGCGCGAACACGATCACCCCGGTAGAATTGCAGTGCCATCAGCGGCGTGCGGATCTCTTCGCCCGGGTGGAGTTTCAAGTGGACCAGTTCCTGCCCGGCCCGGACTCGGAGACCTTCGGCCGCGTCGCGAGCGAACTCGGCCGCCCATTGCCCCGGCCAGCCTACCGCGAGAATCACTCCCTGCTGTTGCCAGCCGATATTGAAGTAGGGCAGGTCTGAATTGGAGGGGCGTCCCCCGGCGGCCGTGATGCGTTTTTTCGTGTTGGGGCTCAAAGGGGTTTCGAACGGTTCGTAGTCACGGATCGTACAGGGCGTGCCGCGTTGGTGATAGAGTGTATATTCGTCGCCTGTTATGCGTTGGAATTCGGTGTCGATCGATAAAACATCGGACAATATGGGCGTATCCGTTTTGCCGGTGTTCTTGAAATACACCGTCCATTCGATGGTGGGAAAGTCGCTATAGGTTATCGCCCGGCAGCGTACTTCGAGGCCGGTCTTGGGATCGGTCCATGTTTGAAGATGCTCGGTGCGGTTTTCGTCGAGTTTTTTGATAGAGTGTTGATGCTGCCAGCTCTTCAGCAATTCGGAGGATGGTTTGCCGTCGTAGACAAACGAGAACGGGGGCTCCGAACTTGGTGGTTGGGCACTGCGGGAAATCAGAGGCAGATCGGCCAGTTTAAATATTTTACCGTCGGACAGAACGACTGTGGCCTCTGCCCAGTCGGCCTGATCGCAGGATATTCCGTCGCCGGCGTCACCGACTTTCAATATGAACTCTCTGGCGCCATTGAGGTCGACCTTGATCGCTTCGCCCGACATACCTTCGCGCATCAGTTTCGAGCGGAAGGCCTCTTTTCCGTCTACATCCACCGAGAATACTATTGATCCTTGACCGGGGCTTGTTTGTTCGTTGCTGTCCACACCGATCACGACCGTGAATTCACGGCCCTGGCTGGGTAACCGCACCACGACATGGCTGAGAGCGTGGCAGTAGAGTCCACCTGAGTAGATCTTGCCGTTGATATTCAGTGGTTTTCCCGAGCGGCCGTTTATTTGTACTGGATCGTTGTTGGCGATGACAATCAATCCGCTTGAGGACATGGATTCGGCTTTAATGGATTTGCCGTCGAACTTGGCCGCTGCCCAGCGAGTCGCCTCGTCCATTTCGGCCGCGGATGGTGTGGAGGTTGGCACGAACGTGGATTGGTCCGCTAGCACGGATTGCATTTGTTGTGGAACCACAAGTAGTACAACTGGGCCGACTAAAAAGGCGATCATTGAGATTCTTTTGATTGCATTGAAAGCATTCTTATTCCACATTTTTCGATCTCCAAGTGGATAGGATGTTGTGCACAATCGATAGTTAATGGCTGACCGGGGAGTACACCGGCTAAAACCTGTTTTTTCAAATATTTATCTTGCATACCCACGGTAATTGTGTTATTGTATGACAAATAAAGCGGGGTTGCAAGTATTTCCGCAAAGATTTGGAGGAAGTTGCACAAAATGGAAGTCAAAACCAAACACAAGCTGGGCCGCAAACGGCTCAGCGAGGATCTCACGACCGAGATTCGCAACTACATAATCGACAAGGGTTTAAAGCCGGGCGATGCGCTGTTGACCGAGCAGCAGATGGTAGAACGTTTCGGTGTAAGCCGTCCCGTGGTTCGCGAGGCAACGAAGGCTTTGGATTTTCTCGGTATAATCCGCTCCGCGCCGCGTCGCGGTATGATCCTCGATAGTTTCGACTTTGATCGCGTCAGTGAATATTTCGGCTTCCACTTTGCATTGAGTGATTACCCAAAGGATGAATTGCTCAAATCGCGGATAGCCTTGGAGACAGGCGCTCTCTATTACACCATGGAGGCCATGCGCGAAAAACCGGAGTTATTCGACTATCTGATGGAGTGCGTGGAGATCGCCGACACCGAGGAAGACATAGAAGCCTGGATCGAACACGACATTGCTTTCCATCGTGCCTTAGTCGAGGTTAGCAATATCGGTCCCCTGGGCTCCTTCTGCGATCTCATCCATGTGTTCTTCCACGAGTTCCACGACAAAACGGCGCAGGGGCACTTCGTTTCGGGCAAAGAACAGCACGAACAAATCGTGCACGCATTGCGAGACGGCCATGTAGATGAGGCTGTAAGAATTCTCCGTTTTCATTTGAGTTGGTACGAGGATGACGAAGAGCCGGGTGTATCTTCCTAAAATACATCCACTCTTGAAAATGCAAAAGTTGTAAGCGCTTCCGGTTATCCCACTCAACGAAAGGTCGAAGTCATGTTTCGGAGCATGTCCTTTGTCGACGGATCGGTTCATCAGATCGGCTACGACATCGACCTCGAACTTTACCACCGCCTGGGAAACCGCCACGATGGGCAGACAGTCAACAAACACGGGCTATAGCAACCATCTTCCACTTGGTGAGTATTTTCATGATAAGTCATAACGATTCTCTTCACGATGTGTGTGTCGTCGGTGCTGGATTCATGGGAAGGCAAATTGCTTTGCAGTGCGCGGTTTATGAGCGATCCGTTAAGATGTGCGACATCTCGGAGTCGGCACTGAGGTTGTGTGAGAAGGAGCAGGCTAGCCTGTTGGAAGAACAGATTAAAGCCGGTATAGTATCCGCCGAGCGCTACCAGGAGATTCTTGATCGAATCCATTTGACGACTTCACTTGAAGAGGCTGCCGCCGATGCCGATCTGGTGATCGAGGCGATCAAGGAGGACCTGGAAGTCAAGCGGGATCTGTTTCGAGCTCTGGACAAGATCTGCCCGACAAACACGATTCTGGCTACCAACAGTTCTTCGTTGCGAGTTTCGCGGATAGAAACGGCCACCTCCCGGCCGGACAGGCTCTTGAACACTCACTTCGTTCAGCCTATCTGGAAGCACCCCTTCGTGGAACTGATGCGGGGAACGGCCACATCGGACAAAACGCTTGAGGCAGTGCGACAATTCTCGCAGTCGATCAGTGTGGTTCCGATACTGGTGCGACGCGAAAGCACTGGTTTCATCTTTGCCCGTATCTGGCGGGCCGTGAAGAAGGAGTCCCTGCTTCTGGTTGACCAGGGAATAGCAACTCCCGAGGACGTGGATCGCACCTGGATGATCCAGATGGAGACACCCATGGGGCCCTTCGGCTTGATGGATATCATAGGACTCGATGTGGTTCGCGACATCGAAAACGTTTATTACGAGGAATCAGGCGACCCGTCCGACGCGCCTCCAAAGTTGCTTGCCGATAAGATTGAAAAAGGGGAGTTGGGAGTAAAGACAGGCAAAGGTTTTTATATCTATCCCGATCCGCAATACAAACAGCCCAGCTTCCTTCTAGAAGCCTCACCGTAAGATTGCCACCCGCCACACAACTCGGTGAGACCGGAGAAATAACCGATGCCTAAGATTTCAGGTTCACAATTCGTTGCGGATTCACTGGAAGCATATGGAGTGACACATGTCTTCTTTGTCCCTGTCATCATAAGCCACTCGCTTGCGCAGATGGAGTTCCGAACGGGGATCCAGCGCATCATGACCCATGCCGAGAAATCGGCCGTCTATATGGCCGACGGTTATGCCCGAGCCTGCGGCCGCCCCGGAATCAGTTTTGCCCAATGCATTGGCGCGGCCAATCTGGCCGCAGCCTTGCGAGATCCGTTCATGGCTTGCTCGCCCATGGTCGTCTTCACGGGCGGGCCGTACACTTACACGCGGCATCGGCATGCCTATCAGGAGATAGATGACTTTTCTATGTTCAAGCCGGTAACCAAGTTCAGCGCGCGTGTCGATCACGTGTCCAGGCTTCCCGACATGCTGCGGCAGGCCTTTCGAACTGCCACCACGGGCACTCCGGGCCCAGCGCACATCGAACTGGAGGGGCATATGGGGGAATTGGAACAGCAGGTGGACGAGTTGACGATCGTGCCCGAACCGCAGTTTGGAAAGCTTCCAGGCTTGCGATCGCAGGCTGATCCAGCCGCGGTAGCTCAGGCGGCACAACTTCTAGCGAAGGCCGACCGTCCGGTGATTGTTGCCGGCGGAGGCGTGCGGTCGTCCGGTGCGGGAGCGGAATTACGTGAACTGGCCGAGCGCTTGGCCGTGCCCGTAGCCACGTCGATGAACGCCAAGGACGTGTTGCCGGGCAATCATCCGCTCAATGTCGGCGTGCCGGGTACGTATTCACGAAAAAGTGCCAACCAGGTCGTCTTGGAGTCTGATCTGGTCTTCTTTATAGGTAGCCTTACGGGTTCACAGGTGACCGCCAAATGGAGAGTTCCACGGCCGGGAACTTCGGTTATCCAACTCGACATAAATCCCGAGGAACTCGGGCGGCATTATCCTAACCGGGTGTCACTGCTGGGCGATGCCAAGGCCACGCTCGCTCAACTGCTAGAGGAGGTCGACGCCTCGACTGCGGCGAAGCGATTTGAGTGGTTGGCTCGGGCAGAGGAATTGGGCCGCCAATGGCGCGATGAATCTGCCGAAATGATGAATTCCGAAGCCGTCCCAATACGCCCCGAACGATTATGCAAAGACTTGAGTGAATTGATGCCACCCGATACGCTGTTGGTATCAGATACGGGACATGCCGGGATGTGGACGGGTGGCATGGTCGACTTGAACAAGCCGGGACAGGGTTTCATACGTACCGCCGGTTCGTTGGGTTGGGGCTTACCGGCGGCTTTGGGTGCCAAGTTGGCGCTGCCCGAGCGGCCCGTTCTGCTTTTCTCAGGCGATGGTGGTTTCTGGTATCACTTGTCCGAGTTGGAAACGGCCGTCCGTTATGGGATCAATGCCGTAATGCTGATAAACAACAATCAGTCATTGAACCAGACAGTCGACTGTTACAAAGACGCTTATGGCGGCCAACTCACCGGTCGGCATGGTGAGTTGTGGAGGTTCAATGACGTAAAATTCACCGACATTGCTCGCACGATGGGAGTGGAGGGGATTCGAGTACAAAAACCAGGCGAACTGGTTGGTGCGCTCGATAAGGCATTTTCGGCAAATAAACCCTTCGTGGTCGAGGTAATGACCGATATTGACGCCATGGCTCCGCTGGCGTATGTCGGCTGATCCCAACGACCACAAAGAAGAGCTCGCCCAGTTGGAAACCATGGACAACGGCAAGCCGATCAATGAAACTTGCTCAATGACAGGTAAGTAATGATCTACCCAAGACAAAATATGAATTCGATTCCAGTAGAAACCAGCGAGTTCCACAGAAAAATTGATAAAATAAAGCCGGCTCGGAAAATATGGGGGGGTGATTGTGCGCCGTACTCCACGATGGTAGATTTTGGGCTTTGAAGTCTACTTGTAGATTTAATCGATATGGAGCCTGGTATGAGTGAGCACAAGACGTCATTTGCATTGTTCTTCGGAAATCGTGGCTTTTTCCCCGCTTCGTTACAGGCCAGCGCCCGACGGGAACTGACCGAAACGCTGGAGAAGCTTGGACACAAGACTATCGCCCTGGACGAGTCGGCTACCCGCCACGGCGCCGTTGAGACACCGGCCGAAGGCGAGATTTATGCCGAATTCTTGCGTGAAAACCACGGCAAATTCGGTGGTGTTATCCTCTGCCTGCCCAACTTCGGCGATGAGACCGGTGCCATCGCCGCTTTGAAGAACTGCGGCGTTCCAATCCTCATCCAGGCCTATCCCGACGATCTGGACAAGATGGCCCCCGAAGTGCGTCGAGATGCATTTTGCGGTAAGTTTTCCGTTATGGATGTTTTCCATCAGTATGGCTTGAAATTCACGGCCCTGCAACCGCACACAGTGGATCCTACCTCAGCCAAGTTCGCCGAAAATATCGACTACTTCGACCGCCTCTGTCGAGTATACGGCGGGATGAAGGATATGGTGGTGGGAGCCGTTGGCGCCAGAACCACGGCTTTCAAAACGGTCCGCATCGATGAACTGGCTCTGCAGCGTCACGGCATCACCATGGAGACCTTGGACTTGTCCGACGTTTTCGCTCGCATGAACGCTCTCTCCGACGGCGATGCCCAAGTCGAAGACAAGGCCGGAAAGCTCAAGTCATATACTTCCTGGGATGGCGTGCCCGAGGCGGCTTTCACGAAACTTACGAAGCTTGGAGTGGTTCTGGACGGCCTTGTCGAAGAGTACAAGATGGACTGCCTGGCGGTGCGTTGTTGGGTGGAGATGCAGCAGATTTTGGGTATATCCCCCTGCGTTCTCTTGAGCGAAATGAACAACCGCGGTGTGCCCACGGCTTGCGAAGTCGATGCCGGAAATGCCGTCACCATGCGGGCTTTGGGCCTGGCTTCGGGAAGGGTTACGACCTGTCTGGACTGGAACAACAACTACGGCGACGATCCTAATAAATGTATCCTTTTCCACTGCGGTCCCGTTCCACAGGACATGATGACCGGCAAAGGCCATGTAACCGATCATGCAATCCTGGCCAACGCTGCTGGCCCAGGTTGCGGCTGGGGATGCAACTGTGGACGGATCGCTCCCACCGATTTCACTTTCGGTAGCATGATGACCGAAGACGGCCGTTTGAAGTACTGCCTTGGCGAAGGTGAATTTACCGCGGATGCCATACCCGCGGAATTCTTCGGCTGTGCCGGTGTCGCCGAATTTCCGGATTTGCAAAGCACATTGCAAACGATCGGTTATCTGGGGCATCGGCATCACGTGAGTGTTGCACCCACGCGCGTAGCTGCCCCGGTACGAGAGGCGTTTGAGAAATATCTCGGGTACGAGGTCGAAATGGTATGAGGCACCCTTTTCGACTTATACTTGACTTCGATATCCACCGCGCCCACCCAGTCGGGCTCGTGTATGGGCGCCCAGGTGGTGACCGAATCGAACACCAGCAGGAAACGATCCGGTCCCAGCGGTACCATGTCGGTGTAACCACTCGACAGACCGGTTGATGTCTGTTTGGGTGCAGACCACGTTTCGCCGCCGTCGGTGCTGAAGACCACGTTGTTGCCCTGGCTGGGCCGGAACAGGCGACCGTAGCTCAACGCCAAGCAGAGATATAAAAGCAATGGCAGTATAGCATATGTTTTTATATGGTTTCATGATTGTGAATCCTCGCTTGTACTTCGTGTTATTATGTCAGGAAGAATACCCCTGTTGTGAGCGGAGTGGCGCTAGCCACCGGCCGCACTAATTGACCGTTTCGCTGTAAAAGCCGGAGGCTAGTGCCTTGCCGCTCACGAAAATGGGAGGGTCTGACATCTAGCCCCCCTCCCCTTCATTCCGTCCCAAACCGCAACGAATAAACGTCCGCATCCTTCATTACGAACCGCAGACGGACGGGCTTGCCGGCCAGTTTGCCCAAATCGGCGCTGTCTTTCCAGACGACAGCTCGCTCTATAGAATCGCCGTAAATCAGCGCCGATTGGGCTAGACTGAATCCCGGCAACGGCTTGCCCGTTGCATCCTGGATTTCCACACTCACGCTTCCTACGGCCGAGGTCGAGAAGTTAATCGCCAGTCGCTTGCCTTTGAATACCAGTGGCTTGGTCACAAATTCACCGCCCTTGTAGCCGGCATGCATCGAGACGAAACCGTCCAGCCGCAACGTCCCACGACGCAACTGAGCTATCGAGCCGACTTGTCCAGCGGTTTCTATCCAATATACGGAAAGCTCGGTCGGGCCCGTCTGGATCAGGCCCCAGGCCGGTTCGGTGTTGCCGTGTATCCACGATTTCCGCTGGGGGTCGAGCCCCGGGCGT
>JAFGTN010000275.1 GCA_016934075.1 Pirellulales bacterium | reverse complement strand
AGCGAATGGCACGGCGGCGTCAAAGACCGCAACGGCCAGCAGCACGGCATCAAGTTCCACGGCGCCGACGGCTGGCTCTGGGTCACGCGCGGCGTCATCACCGCCAGTGACCGCTCCCTTTTGACGAAGAAACTCCCCGAAAACGCTCCTCGGGTGTATGTCAGCAATGACCACATGGCCAACTTCATCGAGTGCGTCAAGACCCGCAAGCCGACCATCTGCCCCGCCGAAATCGGCCATCGCTCCGCGAGCCTCTGCCACCTCGGTGTCATCGCCATCCGCCTCGGCCGGAAACTCAAATGGGACCCCGCCAAAGAACAATTTTTCGGCGACGACGAAGCCAACAAACATCTCAGCCGCCCCATGCGAAAACCCTATGACTACGACATGATCTGAGATTTTCGGCCTTCATCGGCGAGGTTCGGAGACGGGTACTGACAGCACTGTCTCCTCGGGCATCTCGAAGGGCTTCCGTTATGGAGATGTGTTATGAATGAAACCTTGAAAGTTGTTGGGCTCGTTAAAGAATACGACTCATTCAGAGCGGTGGATCATATTACATTTGCCGTGAATCAGGGCGAAATAGTCGGTCTGCTTGGACCGAACGGCGCCGGAAAAACAACCACGATCAATATGATCTTGGGAATCCTGGAACCTACCATTGGGTCAATAGAAATCCTCGGCAAGAATTTGAAGGAGCACCGGACTGAAATAGTAAAACAAATGAATTTTGCCGCAGTTTATGCCCAGATGCCCGGCAATCTCACCGTGCGTCAAAACCTGTACGTTTTCGGCCGGCTGTACCAAGTCCGTAATCTGACAGAGAAAATAGGATTTGTTCTGCATGATTTTGACTTGGATGCGTTTGCGAACACTAAGGCGGGTCTGCTTTCTTCAGGTGAGATGACGCGCCTTAATTTGGCAAAAGCCTTGATCAACGAACCATCATTGCTGTTGCTTGACGAACCGACCGCCTCTTTGGACCCAAGCGTCGCTAATCTTATCCGCGAGAGAATGAAGAATTGGGTGGCAGAAACGCAAACAACTGTCTTGTGGACTTCGCATAATATGTACGAGATCGAGGCCGTCTGCGACCGGGTTCTATTTCTTTCACATGGTAAAATCCTGCTGACCGGCAACCCGCGAACCCTGCCGGCCGAACATGGGAAAAAAGATTTAGAGGAACTGTTCATAGGCGTAGCCAGAGAGCCCCTTTCATTCCTGTAGTAAGGCCGGCTACCCCATGAAAGATCGATGTATGAGCATTTCAAGAATTTACGCCGTTTTTCTGCGTCAGGTTTTTCTGATAAGAAGTAATCCCACCAGACTGGTGAGCATGTTCTTGTGGATAATAATGGACGTGATTCTGTGGGGCTTTATCACCAAGTACCTTGGCAGCCTGGGCAGAGACACTCTCAGTTTCGTTAATATCATGTTGGGCGCTATTATTCTTTGGGGATTTACGACCCGCATCGAGCATGGCGTCATGACCACTTTCCTGGAAGATACCTGGTCGCGAAATTTAATAAACTATTTTGCCTCGCCGCTTCAAATTGACGAATATATATGCGGTTTAGTGGTGACAAGCATCGCCATGGGCATCTGCGGTCTTTTGCTTATGCTGTTAATCGCCGGCCTATGTTTCGGCTATAATATCTTCGCAATCGGTTTCTATCTTCTTCCCTTTCTTTTGGTGCTGTTTATTTTTGGCATAGCGATTGGCATCTTCGTATCAGCGCTCATTTTCCGATTAGGCCCTGCTGCCGAATGGATCGGCTGGCCTATTCCCATGGTACTGTCTGTGTTTTCCGGAGTGTTTTATCCCGTGTCTAATTTGCCCAAGTTTTTGCGTGTTGTCTCCAGAGTACTTCCCGCCTCTTACGTTTTTGAAAGCATGAGAGCTATCCTTATGAATAGACTATTCCCCGGTAGACTTGTTATATACCTTTGTATCGGATTGGCTTTATCTTGTGCTTATCTCTTAGTGACATACTTCTTCTTTGTTAGAGTTTATCGTTATAATCTAAAGCACGGCACAATCGCTCGTTTCAACATCGAATAAGGAACCCGGATGGGTCTCGGAATTGTCTATTTAGGCGCCTGCAATCTTGCCACCGTTGGTGCCATCTACCCATGGCTGAATACGGTCGTTGAAGCCGTCAGACAATTCCCAGCTTGCGCATAACCATCTACTAATACGAGACTTATGGGCTAAGAAGTTTTGCGAGATTGGGAGATAACGGCATCGGGCCCTTGTTGAATACCCAGTTGGCCGGGCTGCCTTCGCGCAGTTCCCAGGCCAACTCCAGCTCCTCGCCGGCCAACTAGTCGTTGAAGGCTGTGATGTTGCGCGTGGCTTCGGTCTTTGCCTGAATCTGCAGCGCTGTTACTGGGAAGCGACCAAAGGCATTGCTCCTGCGGTTGACCAGTGGCGCATCCGTTTGCTCCGGACGAACAAGAGTGCGAAGGGGTGACTCTGACTCCGGTATTTCGACCGACGGCGGATCAATGATGTTCGATTTCGGCAATGATGGCTGAGCATCTCTTATGGCCTTTAACTGGTTGATTTGTCCTTGCGACATCGAACCAATGGAGCCTTCTTTCGGATTCCAGTTGGGTCCGGCGTCGATAGTCACGACGCCTCCGGCAAGAACGGCTGCACGAACCCAACTCGCCCATTTCTCCGTCGCATACCGAGTATCTCTTCCGGACCAGTGGGAGCCGAGAAAGGTCAAAGCATGCCATTGCGAACAGTCCACCCATCTCGATGTGGGAATAACGCCGAACGGCTCGTTCAGCTCCCCGGCGGTGTAATCCTCGGCCATGGTCCAGCGAATCAGCTTCACGCCCGGATTGAATGTCACGATCGCCTTTGGATTGCCTCGCTTGACCGCATCGGCGTAGATTTCGGCGATCTGCTCGTTGAATCCTATCCATTCGTAACCTCCGTCGAACCACCACCCTGCGACCTTCTCCTTATACCGTGACGACCAGTCGTATATGACCTCCGCCCACTTCCGGGCGAATTCCACATCGATCGGCTGGTCTTTGGCGCCTTGAGGCAGTCCAAACGCCTTCTGGGCGCGAGCGTCTCCATTAGGGACCTGGCACGGCAGGTACAGCATCAGCCTGATACCTTTCGGGCGCAGGGCCTTGTAAATATCAATCGGCAAATCACGCTTGGAGCATCGCTGCCCCGGCTCGTAGCCGGTGTATCGGCTGTAGGTCGGATTCGGCGAGTTCATGAAGCCTGAATTCTGGCCCAGTGTGAGTACGAAATACCCGGCTCCGACCGATTCAAGTTGCTCGGCCAGTGCATTGGCGTCAAAATCATCGGCCAGGGCAAGACTATTCGCGTCTCGGGGTAGCAGGTGCATGAATACCCCGTAACGAGCATCCCTGAACCAGTCCGTATTAGGATTCTCGGAATCCGCATGGCAAGGGGGCCGTTGAAACAGGGCAAGTGCGATAGTCACAACCACGCTTGAAATTATCATGTTCCGTTTTCTCATCTTCATAGCTTCCTTCCCGATTGATTTGTACAGATTGTAACTGTCCTTATTCACAAAATGCGGACCATAGCGCCCGCGCTATCACATAGTCGGTTCCATATCCTCGTCTTCACCCGGCAGATTTTTGTACCACAGAAAATACAGCGTGATACCACTGCCAATCACAACCATAATCGCAACAGCAAAGGGATGCCATTGATGGGTGCGCGCATAGGAAGACGTCAGGAAGAGCGCTTGCAGGCCCGCCGATCCGATCAAAGCCGCGAGTATATCTATGCCGAATCTGTCTTGATGGAGCTCTCTGCCTTCTGTTAGGATTGCTTTTTTTACCGGCCGCCAGAACCCCGCAGGGCGGATTCTCTCGTAGAACTCACGAAGCGTCACTATATCGGCGGCCGGACTTAGCAATGAGGCCGCTACGCTGGAGACTGTGCTTATGCCGAAAAGCACCGGGAAACTCCAATAGATAGGAATATCACTGAACCAAAGGGCTGTTGCCAGTGATGCAATCACTCCTGCCAAAGTACCTACTGCATAGCCGACCCCGTTGAAGCGCCACCAGAACCATCGCAGCACATTCGGCATCAGCACGGCAGTGCCCAGCGTTATCATGATCCAGGAAAATATACTGTCGATATTTTTAGCCTGCATACCGACAATTATGCCTGCCAGAATAACCAATCCACTGGCAATCCTACTGACATGAACAAGCTCCTTCGGCGACGCCTTTGGCCGCAGAAAATTCTGATAACCGTCTCGTACAAGGTAGGCGGCGCCGGCGTTGACGGTGGACGAAAACGTGGACATAAAGGCTGAGAGGAGGCCGGCAAGCACCAGCCCTTTGATGCCTGCTGGCAGCAGGGTGCCGATGACCATCGGATACAGATACTCGGGATGTTTGAGGTCTCCACCCCATTTGATGATTCCTATCACCGCCACCGCCACCGCCACCATGAACATCGGGGTCATTGCAACGCCCCACAACATTCCCGCCTTGCACGCATCACGCGGGCTTCGCGCAGCCAAGAAGCGCTGCATATCGTACAACTGCTGTGGCCCTCCGACCGACAGGAACATGCCTTTGACGACCCATACCATTGTCATAACCGCGAAAAGGGAAAAGCCGCTGGTCAGCTCCCATTTCTCCATGTGATCCCAGTGCCACATCGGGGTAAAGCCGAACCACTCTGCAGGGACCTCAGCAGTCACGGCCTGGTAGGATGACATCCCCACGGCCTTGACGATCAGAATCCCCGAACCCAACAGGATAATGCAGAATTGAATGAAATCCGTCAGCACCACGCCGAACAGACCAGCCGAGAGCGTATAGACCCCAGTCGCGGCCATCAAACACACGGCAAGAGTGTGGGGTTTGACGGTCGGGATAAACATGTGCAGGAAGTGGCCGCACCCGTATTCGGCAAAACCGATAAACGCCACCGCAATAACGACCGCCAGCACCGCGTAAGCAGTGCGGGCAAATTCTCCCGCCGACCCGGAGCCGAAACGAACCACCATCCATTCGGCCCCTGTCATCACCTTGCTGCGGCGCAGCCACTTACCCATGTAGGCGGCGAAAAACGCCATCATCACAAAGCCCCATTCCCATTGCAGCCACATGAAACGCTGGCCCATAATGTATGCAAAGGCGATCGTCCACATTACGCCGGTTACATCGAAGTAAGATGCCGTACCAGAAAGGCCTAAAAGCCACCATGGAATCTGCCGTCCGCCAAGAAAATAGGAATCGATGTTGCGCGAGGCAAGCCGCGTAAGGTAGATGCCTGCGACCAGGATACCGACCAGGTACACGCCAATGATGAGCAGGTCGATTGTAGATACCGCGATTTGACTAATATCCAGTGTATCCATGGTCTTTTTGAGTTAAGGCTCGATCAAACGAACAGGATAGCCGACTATCGAGGCCCACTGCCTTATTTCGTCGCCGACGTGTCCATAACCGGCCATCCAGTGGTGCCCTATACCCTCATCATGAATCCAATCGATCAAATCCGACGTTGATTGTGAGAAGCTCACGCGCAGAGGATTGCCCGGAAAAACCATATCCGTTGACAAAGCCTGTCCCTCCAGCAGAGCAATCTGGTAACGATCCGGGCATGCTATCACGTTGATCAATGTCACGAGGCCCGGCTTTGCGGTGAATAAGACACAGACTCCTCGATCCATCAGGCGAACCGGCGCCAGGGTAATCGCGCTCCCGTCTTCGGCCAACGAGAACGAACCTGATCCGCAGTGAGTGAATACAATGCT
>JAFGTN010000274.1 GCA_016934075.1 Pirellulales bacterium | reverse complement strand
CGAAAACAACTGCGAGATCGCGACGGTATCGATCCGGATGAAGTTATTCTGACGCCCGACCGAGCCAAGCAGCTCGGTGTTTCCGGTACCACCTGCTTTCCTCGCGGCAATTTGGCGCCGGATGCCTCGGCCGTGAAGAGCACGGCCATCGATCCGCGGGTTATCGACGACGACGGCGTATATCGCAAGACGGGCCCGGCCAAGGTGTTCGTGCGGGAAACCGACGCCATTGCGTCGATCAAGGGGCAGGGCGACCGGCCCCTGCAGCCCGGCGACGTGATGGTGTTGATATGCCGCGGTTCGATGGGCACCGGGCTGGAAGAGGTCTTCGAAGTGACCGCCGCGTTGCGATACCTTAGTTGGGGCCACGAGGTGGCACTAGTGACGGATGCTAGATTCTCGGGCGTGAGCACGGGCGCCTGTATCGGCCTGGTATCGCCCGAAGCCCTGGCCGGTGGCCCGCTGGGCAAGGTTCGCGACGGCGATATTATCCAGGTCGTAATCGACTGCAATAAACTCGAAGGCAGCGTCGATTTCATAGGCGAGGGAGACAAAACGTTCACTCCGGAAGAAGGCGCCGAGATCTTGGCCCAGAGAAAACCACGCCCGGACCTCTCGCCCGACGACGAATTGCCCGCCGACACACGTCTATGGGCCGCCCTGCAACGGATCAGCGGCGGGACGTGGGGCGGATGTGTTTATGATGTGGAAAAGATTCTTGAGGTGTTGGGCCGTGAGGTGTGAGGTGTGAGCTTTTAGCGGGTAGCACCGATAGCTTGCTATCGGTGTGCCGAAGGCACAAGAGGCGATAAGTTAATTCGATGCACTGATGCTACTGTTGATAAAAAAGTAAAACGAGGAAAACTACCAATCTTATATTGCTGAAAAGCTGCCGGATCATGGTCCGACCAACATTTCTGAATGGACGTAATATGCATTTGAGTTATATTTCTGTTCCCCGAAAATTCAGTCTCGACTTTTATGTCGACCCATTACTTCGTATTGCCGCTATGGGTGTTCGAGCGATCCTTGCTTTATTCACGTTGTCAATTATTCTTGGATGCGGGCAAAGCGACACCGTATCGAATGACACCGCAAAAACACCTGATGAGCAAAACACTCGCAGCAAGCAATCGCCATCTCCAGATATCAAAACCGAGCAGAAGCCACCTTCCAACAGCCCATTCTTATGCCATTTTGATCACATTGCACCTGTGTATCTTCTTGGCAAGCCTATTCGATTAACGTACGTATTGGAAACCGTGGACAGTGTGCTACTAAGAACTGACGACCACGGGAATATTGAGGCGACGAAAGTGATTTTGACAGAACCAGATGGCAATGCAATTGAGATGAAGCTTTTGGCAAGGATTCATAGTGACTCATTTCAGTCATGGTCACACGAAGTTTTGCGAGTTACTCCAGGAAAACAAATGCGGCTGCTACTGGATGTTACGGCCTTGTATGACATCAAAACACCTGGGAAATATACTATAAGTTTAAAGGATCATGATGGTGGTCTCCTAGCATCAGAGTACCTGAATGTATCCAGTTTCAATGAAACTAAAAACCTAACAGTCACGTCAGTGTTTGACATGTGGCCTCCACTTCGTAATAAAAGACCTCCACCGAAGTGCCGTGTGACAATTGGATCTTTAAAATCGCCATCGAAAAAAACTCTTGCGTTCTTGGTGGTTGAACCTTTTAGTAGACCAAAATATCTCACGGACATCAGAGAAACAGTAATTTGTAACGTTCCTGTGAATTCGGAAATATTGCATGCGGAAATGGACATCCGGAACCAAGTATGGATTATCCTCAAGTCAGGAAATCGACAAGCCTTGGTAGTGTTTTTCATGGAGACAGGCCAGAAGTTAACACTAATTCCATGGACTGAAGACCTCTTGGAAATGGGAGCAACCCCTGCTGCTTCCGGCCCCGGAAAAATGGTCATCGCGGGGAGAGCGAAAAGCATTCAACATAGTACATTTTCGATCGTGAATAATTTGACACACACATTAGATGATGATGAACATGAAAAAGAGGAGCGAAACCGTTAGAGTCATTGCCTTAATGTATATTTAAATCAACTTGAATAACGTTGACACCAAGGGCAGTGTTGCCGCACGCTGCTAAAGACAATGGACATTCTCAAAGAACTTTACGAAGCACTTCCCAGCCTCGTTGTTACGCTGGTAATTATCGCGGTCGTGGTGCTCGTCCTTGTGGCTGCTAACTGGTTCTTGCTATACCGCAATCGCAATCTCGGCGAGGAGAAGAAATTTCCCCGAAGGATCGCGATGGGGATACTCTCGCTTTTGGGATGTATCTTTGTCTTGATTTCAGTGCCTATCGGCAACGACATACGCACCCAGCTTATCGGACTGCTGGGATTACTTGTTTCGGTGGTCATTACCCTCTCGTCGACCACCTTTGTGGCTAACGCCATGGCGGGCTTCATGCTGCGGGCGGTTAAAAGTTTCCGCCCGGGAGATTTCATCCAGGTTGGCGAACAATTCGGCCGGGTCACGGAGAGAGGCCTGTTTCATATCGAGATCCAGACCGAGGACCGGGACTTGACGACACTGCCCAACCTGTATTTGATTTCCAATCCGGTCAAGGTGGTCCGATACTCGGGAACCGTGGTGTCGGCTACCGTTTCGCTGGGATACGATGTCCCGCACAACCAGGTCATGTCTCTTCTCTCCGATGCGGCAAAAGAGGCCAACCTGCAGGACCCTTTCGTGCAGATAACGGAGCTTGGCGACTTCTCCGTCACGTATCGCGCCGCGGGCTTCCTCACCGAAGTCAAACAACTCTTTACGGTCCGATCGAATCTGCGCGCCAAGATTATTTCGACCTTGCACGGAGCCGGTGTGGAAATCGTCTCGCCCAACTTCATGAACCAACGAGTTCTTCGAGAAGAAGAACGAGTGTTGCCCCACGATGCGCCGGAACAACCCGTGCAAGACTCTGGCCCGGTGCCCGAGGAACTAATCTTCGACAAGGCAGATCGAGCCGAGGAACTCGAACACCTTCGCATGGAACAAAGCGAAACTGAAGCTAAAATCGGCGAACTCGAAGAGCAACTGAAAACCGCCGAGGAAGACAAACGCCCCAAACTGGAAAAAGAAGTCGCCCGTCTTCGAAAACACTACGATAACATTGTGGCAAAACTGGAATCGGCAGGGGAAGAGGAGTAGGGCAATCGCAACTTCATTTTAATGATACGATCGAAATCACAAGAGTGGGTAGTGGGTAGCACCGATAGCTTCGCTATCGGTGTGCCGAAGGCACAAGAGGCGCTAAGACGACCCAGCGCACGGGCACCTAGACAGGCTTGCCCTCAAACAGTAACCTTAAAATTCAACATCCAAAACACGGGGCTCAACAGCTTCGCCTTTCGAGAACAGGTCCACAGGAATGGAGGGCGCTCAAATGGAGAAAGGGAGCTCGATACGATATATGCAATTGCTACTCTTGGTTTCGGTCCTTGTATGCTCCCTTGCCAATGGAGCGCCACCGCCTGATAACCAATGTAAAAGACCATTCGCCGTTCTTGTCCGGAGCATCAAGACACTTTCGGCAAAACGTCAGTACGAATATGTGAAAAAACTCAGCAGGGGACTTCAAAGTGATGACATGGCGGGTATTCGCAATGAGTATAATGTGCCACACTTCGGTCATCTCGTGGACGAGCTTCACCGGCAGGAAATGGATAATGTACTGCGGGAACTCATGAAAAAGGCGGAAATATCTCCAGATCATTATCATACTATCGCCAAAGTTCTTTCGCAGGAACTTGATGATGATACTTTTGTCATTCTTATGAAGAATAGTACTCCAGGTGCCAAGTCTTCCTATCAAAGGATACTCGATAGAGAAAAGCATATTGGTCGTTCTGTAGTGGAAGACATTCCGGAATACTCGGCTGTAATGCTTGGAACGTATCTAAAAAGCGATAAGTATTCGAAAAAAGCGCACCTGCACCTGGTAAACATTCTTAAAACGCATCCCAGCCCTAATGTTCGAGGATTCGCGACAGCAGCACTCGGACAAAGCCCACGCAAAGAAACTATTACCGACCTGAAGAAAGCACTTAAAGACAAAGCCTCGTTGGATCTCTTGCAGGGATTTGGCAATGAAACAGTGTCTGCTTGGGCTCAAAAAGCGATAGAGAGTATTCAAAATAATCAATCCGGCAAAAAAATGGATAGAAAAAAGGCACGGCTAGATTAGGCTACCCATTACCCGGATCGGTGTGCTGAAGGCACAAGATGTGATCAGTCGATCCAACGCACTGGCACTCCGACAGACTTCCCTTGCTCATAATATCGGGCAGAACTCCATTTCCAATCGCAACAGTGCTCTACCAATTTGGCTCGAACGGGATTTTCATGCATGTAGGTCAACTTCTCGCGGATTTTTTGCTCGCTGAATAGATTGAAACAGTGGTATTTGGGTTGCCAGAAAGGCTGGCCATCCTCGATAGCACCTGCATATTGCACCAACTCTTCGCGGACGAAACACGCAATATGGTGTGAAGTTAGCCGCTTCCATTGTTGCATGAATACGCTCAGTTGGCCTGTTTGAGGAAACCATACGATTGCATGCACGTGATCCGGCATGACGCACCATTCATAATGCACTCCTTGATTTCATTCTGTTCAAGTGAAGATTGTTGCTAAGATCTTTTTGAGGTGGTCAAGTTT
>JAFGTN010000273.1 GCA_016934075.1 Pirellulales bacterium | reverse complement strand
CTGTTGGGGGTCGACATGGTCATAATATGGCTACAACTCGCCTCGTCCTGCCAAAACCAGCCACGCTGATCATTAGCAGCCTTCGTCCCTGTCAAGTATTCGCCCATCAGAAGCGAATTGCTGGTTCCATCCGTAAAATCACCGAACTTACGCGCGATACCGATCGAAAAAGCGGCGTCCAGCGAGGCGCCTTCAGCGGTCGGAAAATTCGGGTGGTTCGCGGGCAGTGAATGATAATATTGCTTGTTGCCCAAAAATACCATGTAGTTACTAAGCGCGAACGTCCCGCAACTATTGACTCTTTGCGGGCCGGCCTGCCCATCACTCGGACACAGCAGAGTACTGATCGGTGTACCAGCCGGTGAGTTGTCGCCGTCGGAGTTGGCCGTTCGGCACCAGTTCGTATAAGATGCTCCCACAAGGTTGGGATCGTATCTTTCGTAGAGCGACATCTGCTCAATGAAAGGATAAATCGCGATCCCCCACGCTTGGCGATTCCAGTAATGGCCGAACCCGTCGCCCTTATTGCTATTAACGTTCGTATAACCAACTCCCACCGGAAGCACTTTATGGCTCCCATGATAATTGTGCATCGCCAGGGCAAGTTGCTTAAGCTGGCTACTGCATTGGATGCGTCGCGCGGCCTCACGCGCCGCCTGCACCGCGGGCAGCAACAGCGCGATGAGAATACCGATAATCGCAATCACCACCAGTAGTTCGACAAGCGTAAATCCGAAAGAAACACCTCCCGAATCTTGTCGGAAACCACTATTGCGATGGTAACGCAAAACATGGTCCTTAACTAAGTGGTTATTGTTAATTGGTTTCAATTCCAGCTCCTTCACTCATATCCGTCTACGACTTCGCCTCCGTTTATCGACCCTAGCGCCTGCCATACATCCAGGGCCACGTCGTCAACAACGAAACGAACCGAGCCGTCGGCCATTGCCGTATTGACACCGCCGGGATGATAGCTCCGCGAAGTCGCCATTTCATTATAGTCTCCCACACACGGCAAGTTCTTCTCGGGGAGATCGACGCAATAGCCGTGCCAGATTCGGTCGGGAATCGAGCTGTTGGGGGTCGACATGGTCATAATATGGCTATTACCCGCCTCGTCTCCCCATAAAGTGCCGCGTGGATCGTTGCTAGCCGTTGTCCCTGTAAGATACTCACCCATGAGGAGTGTGTTGCTGGTTCCATCGGTGAAATCATCGAGTTTCCGCGCGATACCGATCGAAAAAGCGGCGTCCAGCGCGGCGCCTTCGCCGGTCGGAAAGTTCGGGTGGTTGGTGGGCAGTGAATGATAGTACTGTTTGTTGCCTAGAAACACCATATAGTTGGTCAATGATAATGTTCCGCAACCACCTTTCTTCACCAGCCCTCCCTGGCCGTCACTCGGACACAGCAAGGTGCTAACCGGTCTGCCTGCGGGCGAGTTTTCGCCGTCGGAGTTGGCCGTTTCGCACCAGTTCGTACCAGACCTTCCCTTAAGGTTGGGATCGTATCTTTCGTAGAGCGACATCTGCTCAATGAAAGGGTAAATCGCAATCCCCCATGTCTGACGATTCCAGCTATGACCGTAAGTGTCAGTTCTTGTTTCGATTTTCACGTTATTATACCCAACTCCCTCCGGAAGCACATTATGGGTACTATGGTAATTGTGCATCGCCAGAGCGAGTTGCTTTAGCTGGCTGCTGCATTGGATGCGTCGAGCGGCTTCACGCGCCGCCTGCACCGCGGGCAGCAACAGCGCGATGAGAATACCAATAATCGCAATCACCACCAGGAGTTCGACAAGCGTAAATCCGAAATAAACACGTCCGGAATCTTGGCATAAAGCTTGTCGCTTAAAAAAACGGCTATTATTTCTCGGTTTCATTTTCAGTTCCTTCGCGTAACACAAAACTATATTTGCCAGAGCCAACATCCAGTGTGACAAAGGCCTCTTCTTCGGTTCCGCCCACGATGCCCGATACACCTGAACAATAGGCACCATTCTCCCAAACCCTTTTCCCCTGCTCTTCGATAAACGGGCGTTTCATGCCCAGCTTGGGGATGCTGATTTTGGCCCGCGCGTTAACCGGAATGGTTGCCTTCAGGATGACGCCGTCCTTTTCCCGTTTCCATTCGACGCCGACGATTCCACGCACGGTGCGGATCTTCGCGTCGGCATTGGCCAAGTCGCCCAAAACACATGGGCGAATAATAATGTCGCGAAAACCGGGAGAAATCGTGCGATTGCCAAAATAGTCGGGGCCTACAATCCCAGCTAGATCATTGTAGAAAAACTCCTCAATCGTCATGAACATGGGCATGCTATCTTCGCTGGTGTTGCGGCCGATAAAACCATCCTTGATACCGCCCCACGCTTCCCATATCGTGGTGGCGCCCTGATCGACCATGTAACCCCAGCCGGGATAATCGCGGGACGTGGCCACGCGATAGAGCGTCTCGCCACCGCCGAGGGCGGCCAAGGCATCCATGACGCACGCTGTCCCGAGATTGCCCGTGTGCAGATGACCGCTACGCTTTTCCAGAATGTCAGCGGTCAGGTTTTGCAGAACGCCTTCCCGGTCGGCTTCCGGCACGACGCCCATAGCCAGGGCAAAAATGTTGGACGTTTGCGAGCCGGCCGCATAACAGCGGCGGGTGGTATCGAGCCATTTTTCGTTCAATGCATCGCGGATTTTCTTGGCCAACCGGTCGTAGTCGTTCGCATCATCCGTTTTGCCTAGAATCCGCGCCGCCTGGGCAAGAATCAAGGCATTTTTGTAATAGTACCCCGTCCACAACAAGGACGGGGGCGTTTCCTTCGATATAAACTCCTCCTTGCCCGGGGCATCGCCCGGCAGCATGTGATCGCCGTAGTAGAATCCGTCGATCAAGTGGCCTTTAGCGCGGGAGGTTAAATAATTCACCCACCGTTTCATGCTTTCGTAGTGTTGTTCCAACAGACGCCGGTCATTGTAGTATTGATAAGTGTACCAGACCGCGAGAGGATAGTTCCCGGCCCATGCCGGATCGCCCGTCTTGCGGTTTTTGTACGGATAGGCCGGAATCACATCGGGAATGATGCCGTTGGAATGCTGGGCGCATTGGGCGTCGCGCAGATACTTCGTAAAGAACCGCGGTATGTACTTGCGTGCGAAGAACGTCGCGGGGGTGCTCGCCGGTTCGAGCCAGCCCCAATGCTCGCGATAGACGCAGTCCAACTCGATACCGTACATTTCGTTCATGAACGTCCAGACGCAGTTGCGATGAATCTGGTTCAGCAGCGGATTCGAACACTGGAAATCGCCGGTCATGTCGACCGAGGAATGCACGACGCATCCCTCGAGGTTTTCCATTGTGGGCTTGCCGGGAAATCCTTCCACCTGGACGTACCGAACCGGGTGGAAGGTGAAGCGCGGTTCGTAAACCTCACCGGCAGGATCACCCTTGAGGATGTAATAGTCTGTCGCGCCGTCGGAGCCGTGATGATGACGCTTGTCTACCAGTCCTGGAAACGGATCGACTCGCGTGGCATGTCCCGCGCGAACGTCGCGATCGATGATCTTTTTCATTTCCGCAACGTCCGCGTCGGGAAAGAGGCAAGTGCCATAGCGCAGGGCAAGTTTCGTTCCCTCTGACCCCTTGACGCGAAGTCGGGCCCAGCCGGCGAAATACCGTCCGAAATCATACACATAAACTCCCGGCTTCGGATTCGTTATTTTCACCGGTTTCATGACGCAATTTACTCGGATCGGTTCGATCATTTGCGCTTCGAGCCGGCCGCCGGGTGATTTCATCACAGTCGCCGTCGGCCAAGAAGCGTCACCATAGCCGGGCTCCGTCCAACCTGCCTTCTCCAGACGCGCGTCGTAGACCTCTCCGCCGAACATATCGTTTTTCACTATCGGGCCCGTGGACGCCCGCCAGCTTTCATCGCTGGCGATTCGCCGGACCGTGCCGTCAGCCATTTCGACGACCAATTCCACCAACAGTTGCGGCCGATCGCCGTAATTGCGGGCGACCGGCTCGCTGTACCAGCCGTTGCCGAGCATCGCGCCCAAGGCATTCTTGCCCGGTTGCAACAGCTTGGTCACGTCATGGATAACGTAGAGAATACGCTTGTCGTAGTCGGTCGTAGCGGGATCGAGCACGTTCTTGCCGACTCGTTTCCCGTTAAGATAGTATTCCGACCAGCCGATCCCGGCCGCATACAGTCTCGCCCGTTTGACCGACCCGCCGAGAACGAACTCTTTGCGCAGCAGAGACGAGAGGTATTTATTCTTTTCGCCACCAAGCCCGATCCACTGCCCATGCCAATCCGAAGGTTCCAGCAGTCCCATTTCGAACGTGGCCGGTTTGCTCCACGGGCTGGCCTGTCCCTGATCATCCCAGAAACGAACCTTCCAAAAACATGGTTGTAGGCTGGCGAGTTTCTTGCCTTGATACTCGATGTTGACCGATTCGTCGGACTCGACTTTTCCGCTGTCCCAAAGATCTCCGACGTTGTTGGCAAGCTGTTCCTCCGAGCCGGCCACAAGCACTTGATAAGCCTGCTGCATCGTGCCACGGCGGTCTGATTGGAGCACCCAAGTAAACCGAGGCTGCGGCACGTCGATTCCCAAGGGATCGGCAAGATACTCGCATGATGTCTCCACGACAGTTGTGTCGGCCCATGAAGATCGGATCGGACCGACACAGATGAATGTCGCGATTAAAAAGGTCATAATCGGCGTAATACAGTTTCGCATTGTTTTACTGCAGGTCATTCTCATATCGAATTTAGCGGGCTTCCAACAAAAGCAGTTCAGAGGCCCTGGATGCGTCCAGCCGGATCGTCACACCGTCCCGCATCAAGTCGGATCCCTTGAATACTTCCGTCTTTCCGGTGTTGTCGAAGGTGACAGAGTATTCTTTACCCGAATCCAGGCCTTTGGGCTTCAATAAGTACTGGTTTCCAGCCTTCGGGAAGCGGACTACCAACGCCCACGCCTTCGTCCTATCCGGAGAGGTGAACTCCATTGCAAACCACTGGCCCGACTCGACACTGCTCGTGGCATTGACCGGCGCGTGATGGTAGACCTTGCAGGTGGGCAACAGCGGGCGGATGAATTGCTTGTAGATACCGGCGTAGTGCAGACACTTCTCGCGGATCTCTGGAGTTAACTCCTCCACGCTCTTCGGCAGCAAAGCGTTGAAGATCATGGGCGTATTGCCCGCCGCATAAGCACACCGCAACGTCGTATCGAGGTCCGGCAAGGCATCGCGCGGGGCCATGCCGTTGCCGTGGCCATAGATCTCGGGCGGCAGTTCGACGGACAGGCCGCTTAGCATCCGATACGCGTAAGGATACCAGGCCCAATCGCTGGTAAACTGCTCGTGAAACGCGCCGACCGTGCCCAAGTCCAAACGGGCGTTTCCGTTGGCGGCCTGTTGCAGAATCAGATTCGGGTACTTCGCGCGGAGACGCCGGAACGTTCCATAGAGCGCACCGTAGTGGCGCCAATAGTCGCATTCCATGAAACCGTCGCGGCGAGTTTCGGATCCCTGACCGCGTTTAACGGCACAGAAATCGTGCCTATAGAGGTCCAGTTGATGTCGCTCGATGATTTGGCCAAGGTTGGTCTCGAAATAGGCAGCGGCTCCCGGGATGGATAGGTTCAAAACAGGTGGATTCCCCGAAAACCAGTCGGGGTGTTGCCGAAAAACTTTGCTGTCTTTCCACATGGTCATGCCCGCACAGTCGCCCCCCACGGAGCCACCGGTTCCCGGTTTTCCGTCGCGTCCGCCTTCCGGCTCGGCATATAGCCCGAAGAGCAATCCTTTGTTATGGGCATATTCCACCAATGGCCCCAACCCTCGGGGAAACCGTTTTGGGTTGGCTTCCAGCCAATTGCCGCAGCCGACGCACCACCCCGGGCCGTCCAAAAGGAACAGTTCGCAGCCGACGGTCGCGGCCATGTCGATCGATTTCTTCATGTTTTCTTCGTTGAACTCATCGTCGCGATAATTGCAGAAGGGCCAGTCCGGCGGGATCTGATATTGGACCAGGTAGGATCGTTCCGGTTTGCGCCTTGGCGACACCGAGCGACGGACGTGGTCGTGCATGGCCTGAACGGTGGCGTCGAAGTCGCCGTTGATCATGCCGAGGTGGACGGCGGGAGTGGTGATCGTCTCGCCGGCGGCGATTACCCGCAGGGCGTTGGCGGCCGACGGCCCGATCTGAAAAGACAGGCCGTCGTTCTTATTGAATTCCATCATGTAGTTGGTTGCCCACGCCAATTGGCCATAAAAGTGTTCTCCATTGGATTCGTTCCGCAGGATGAAATAGGGTTTGTCGTAGGTCAAACCCCTGGTTTCCTCAAACGCATTGGTGCCCGACGACAACGGAGTCCAACCAAACCATCCTTCATTCCGGTCCTCGCTGATGCGAGGTCGCAGCTTTGACTCCTCCACCGTCATCTTAATCGCGTGACCGAGGGTAACAGGGGCGTCTTCCGCCCAAAGGCGTCCAGTCCAGGGAGAAACCCCCGTCAACGCGATAGACTTTGCCGCGTTGTTGGTGATTTCCAGCCAGCGGGTTAAGATGGGCGTACCGTCCAACAGGGTATGTACTTTCAGTTGGATAGGGAACGACTTGTTGGATAGTTCCACCACGAAGTGGCGGGCGCCGCGATCGGTCTTAGCCAACTCGGATGCGGACACCCATTGCCAGCCGTCGGTGAACGGTTTGCCGGCCTTCGCTTCCGGATTGTCCTTGATCTCGATAAGGAACGCGGGTTCCGCGGCTTTCCATAACGGGAGATCTTCGCGTCCTTCGGTGTTCCAGGAGCGCCCAACCCACCTGTCGCCCAAAAGTGCTTCAACATAGATGGTCTTGCCGGAGCGGAACCGGATTTGATGTTCCGGCGTCTGTTCGACTGCGATGTCTATAAGGCTTTTCATCGCTACAACCGACCAACGAATCGCGCGACGAACAAGCTTGATGTAATTGGGATTTTTATATGCCGTCGGGCCATGCCCCGATTGCAGATAACAGACTCGCGAGTTTCGATAGGTTTTCGTCCAACCAAGGATTTTATCGCTGGTAGGTTCTTCGGTCGTCAGCAGAACATCAACGTCGGGATCGATGGTCGTGCGACAATAGGTCTCGTCGGTGATATCGTAATCCACAAGACCTTGCACGATGGGATGATCCGGATCGGCCACGTGCACTTTGAACTTCACGCCGTCTTTCCAGCCGGAGCGGGCCATCTCGACGCCGCCCTGCTTCCATTTGTCGTTGTGAAACACCACGCCTGTGATCTTCGAATACTCGGGCCAGTTCAGATAGGCGTCGTTGGCATGATGGAGGACCACTAGCCCGATCCCCTGATCCATCAATCTCAAAAAATTCTTCTGCTGCTTCGGAGTGATTTTACGTTGATAGTTGTACAACACGACGACGTCGTACGGCCAGTTGCTGATGTCCTCGAAAAGCTCTCCGCCGACCTTCTCCGGATGATGCTCAAAGGTAATGCCGTAGAGACTTTGAAAGATTTTCAAGAATTCCGTTTCGTTGAAACGGTGTCCGCCCGTGACGACGGCCACGTGGAGTTTTTTTCCGGCAGGTGTACCTTCCACGGACTCGCCCGCCACGGCACAAAACGTCCACAGAGCAATAAGAAAGGGCGATACCATAAAAACATATCGACTTCGTAGCATCATGATGCTACATCCGGTAATTCGAAGCCCTTGCGGCGAGAACGATTAACCAGCTTGTTGGCTTCCTCGTCGCCGACGATCTGTTCCTTCACCGGATCCCAAGTGATCTTGCGGCCCACCTCGCGGGCAATGTTAACCAAATGACACACCGTAATCGAACGATGCCCGATCTCCACGTCGGCGTTCGGCGTTCGGCGGCTCACAATGCAATCCAGCCAGTTTTTCAAATGGTCACCGGCCTGCCACAGCGCGGTCTTGTCACTCCACGTTCGCTCCTGCTGCTCCACGTTGATAGTCTTCAACAACTCCGCCGCAATACTCTTCGGATTTGATGTGATCTTGTTTCGATTGATTTCCAGCTTGCCGTTTTCACCCGCAAAAACAGCTCCGCAGTCCGGCCCGTGCTTCTCTTTCAGTTCCAGGTCCACTTGGATGCCATTTGCGTAACGGTACGACACCTTGCCGTTTTTGCCCGGAGTTACCGGACAAGGCGCTGCCGGCTTTTGCCCACGAACAAATTCTTTTTGCCCCGGAGTGACCGGCCAGAACTCCACCGGCCCGGTGTCGTCGGCGCCCAGTGCCCATTGCACTTGATCCAAGGCATGGGCGCCCATGTTGGTGATGTCGCCGCCGCCGTAATCCCACCATCGTCTCCAATTGGAATACAGACGATGATTATAAGGGCGTAGCGGTGCTTGCCCCAACCATTGATCCCAGTCGAGACCGTCGGGAACGGACTCTTTGGGCAAGTCGGGTATGGGATTCGCAGCCCAGAAGTTCAATCCCTTAATTTTTCGAATCTTCCCCAATCCGCCGTTGCGAACAAACTCGCAGGCAATGCGGTTGATTTCCATCGAACGCTGCTGCGAACCGACTTGAAGAATGCGTTTGTGCTTCCGCGCGGCTTTGACCAAAGCGCGACCTTCTTCAATGTACAGCGACAGCGGTTTCTCGGCGTAAATGTCCTTGCCGGCCTGACAGGCGAGAATACACGGCAACACCCGCCCATGGTCGGGCGTGGCCACGATAACCGCGTCGATGTCCTTCTCGTCAAGCAACTTGCGATAATCCTGGTGGATACGCCAGATGGGGTTGTTGGAGCTTTTCGAACGATCATCGTTATAGCGGTGTGGCGCTTTACACTGCTTAAGATAGCAGTCGGCCAATGAGGCTATTTGCCCCTGCCGGGGCAACTGGTCGATCAACAACCGTGCCCGACATCCCACGCCTATCACACCGACAGTAATGCGATCATTGGCACCGGGGCGGCCTTTGCTTGCCAAGGCGGCAGACGGAATGAAATACGGAGTTGATATCGCCCCCGCCGCTGCGGCTACGCCAAGCTTGAGCAATTGTCGTCGTGATAAATAGTCCATTGGAGTATCCTTCTATTCGAGAAATCGTTGTTTGTCGCTGTTTTTATCAAGGGTAGCGTATTGCAAAGACCGCCGACCTATTGTCGCGGCAGTTTGCTTTGAAGTTCAAAGTCTTGCTGATTCGAGCCCGCCTGAATTATGCAGATAAGGTCGCTCTGCTTGTTATACCTTGCCGGAATCATTTGCACCCATTCATCATCCACATCGCCGTTGCCCATGTTGATCTTGCGACCGGATTTCACCACGCTGCGAATGATGACACGGTTCTTACCCACAGCAACACCCTTATCGCTCGTAACAGCGTATTCACCATTGATTATGTCCCCGCCGGAAGTCGGGCCTTCGGTTCCTTCGACGGGAATGAAAGAAATCGTGCCCTTGGCCACCGGCCGGCCGTCGAGAAGCACCTTTCCGCTTACGCCCGCCCGATTGTCCGCACCTCCGCAGCCGATCAGCGCCAGAAGAGAAAACAACGCCAACGATGTAATCGGGAGGAGTCGAGTGAGATGCCCGAACTTTGCCCGGGCAGCAACCGTCTCAATCCAAACCATTTTGAAGCACCTCTCCCTCGTCTATCGTACCCATCGCCCGCCAGACAGTTAGTGAAATATTATCGGTGATGAATTGCGTGGATCCATCGGCTAAGACGACATTTACGCCCCCGGGATGACGGCTGCGCGCGGATGCCACTTCGTTATAATCGTCGGGCTCGCTGCAAGGCAGATTCATACTTGGTTCGTTTGGACAATAACCTGGATACAACAGATCCGGTTCCGGAGTGTTGGGCGTTCGGTAGGTCATGATGTGGCTGCATCCGGCCTCGTCCTGCCAGAACCACCCGCGCTGGTCTATGACCGGGCTGGGAAGTCCGGTCAAATATTCGCCCAGCATTAGGCTATGGCTGGTTCCGTCGCTGAATTCGTCGAATTTTCGCCACACTTCCACACCGAATGCAGCTTTTTTCGCCGACGGCGCCGTGAACGCTGGGCACGAAGACGGCAAGGCATGGCGATAGGGTAGATCGCCTAGAAAAGCCATATAGTTCGAAAGGCAATACAATCCTCCGGGAAATGTCTTGGTCTTGCCACCTACCCCGTCGCTGGGACACAGTAACATGGAGATGACTTGCGAGGCCGGCGCGCCTTTTCCGTTTGCATTAGCATTTCTATACCAGTTGGTGCCGGAACTACCCACCAGATTCGGATCGTATTTGTCATAAAGATCCTGCTGCTCAATGTAGGGGTAGATGGTCACGCCCCAAGCTTGTCGGCTCCAGCCATGTCCTCCGTAATCCGCGTGCACGGGATCGAAAAGCGACACGCCCGCCGGTAAACAGTTGTTAGCGGCGTGATAATTATGCAACGCCAGACCTAGCTGCTTGAGATTACTGCTGCACTGCAATCTTCTGGCAGCCTCGCGGGCCGCCTGTACCGCCGGCAGCAGTAATGCGATCAAGATGCCGATGATGGCGATCACTACAAGAAGTTCCACAAGCGTGAAACCGTCTCGATTACGGGAGTATTTCATTATATTCCTTATGCGAACGTAGCTGGAATTGATTCTTATACCGATGTATTGTGTGGGTGGGCAATGAGACAAAGTTAACGGCACTGTAAGAAATCATGTGGCACGGCCATCTTGCCCGTGAAAGGGAATTCTCTCGGCCAAGATGGCCGTGCCACCCTTTTTCAACAGGCTGCTAGGCTTTCCCCTTTCTTTACCAAAACAATATTCTATCTTGAATATTTTGGACCGTGAATGACTAAAACGCGCGGATACATATCAATTTCGATCTTCCAATTAGGCTACTTTCGGATATCATACCCAATAGCCTGGACATCGCCGTTGCGATTGCGTCATAATGACTGAGTCATCCTGTAATATCCTGTATTTTCCGAAGATTTTCTTTCGATACACACCCCGGCGATTTCCACAATAATTCATATAATACACTCCGAAATGCATATTTGAAGACTTGCTCCAACGTATTTCTATCAATTATGAGCACCGAATATTTCCGCTATTTACCCGTTAGCCAGCGCGATTCTCGCTGGGGACTTTATGTTAAAGGAGCCGGATACACGCAAGTTTCACCCGGTAGTCAGTATCCGGTGAACACACATCCGGCCCCCTATCAGTTCAAGTGGCCGCAACGCCACGTGCTGGACGAATACCAGGCTATCTTCATCTTTCAAGGGGCCGGTGAGTTCGAATCGCAGTCGGGCGGGGTTCTTGAGGTCTCGCCCGGAAATCTCATCCTGCTCTTCCCCGGCGACTGGCACTGCTATCGCCCGACGCCGGAGATAGGGTGGGACGAATACTGGGTCAGCTTTTCCGGGGAGATTGTCGATCGGCTCGTCAAGAAAGGCATCATTTCGCCAAAAAATCCGATCATACAGGTCGGCCTGAACGACACCATTCTCCATTACTACCAGTCGATGCTCGATAAAGTTAAGGCGGAGCCCCCCGGCTACCAGCAGCTCATCGCCGCCGACATCTTCGCAATTCTCGGCGCCGCCACAAGCTCCGGGCAGGATCATCCGAATTGGAGCGAGAACGCGAAACTCGTGCGCAAGGCCAAATTCGCCATGGAGCAAACCACCGATGAACTGGTGAATATTGAGGATCTGGCCGCCGCTTGCCACCTCAGTGTCGCCCAATTCCGCCGCATCTTCAAGCAGCAGGTAGGCATGCCGCCTTATCAGTACTATCTGCAAGTGAGGATCAACAACGCAAAGGAATTGCTACGCAACTCCAGCCTGCCCATCCAGCGAATATCACACATGCTGCATTTCGAAAATCCCTTCCAATTCTCTCGCACCTTCAAAGAAAAAACCGGCCTGGCCCCAAGCCAATGGCGAAAGAGGATGACGTTCAGACCGGAGTAACGATCCCGCTGTACGGATCGGAAACATATTCATCCTTTCGGGGGCATTGCATGAGGCTTGGGCATTAAATACACCATTGGTAAAAAACTTGCTCTGGAAGGTGAAAGTAGCCTGCCCCCTGGTAAAATATCCCGAGTGTCATTCAACAGGAAAGCAATTGCTATGAAATGTACATTCGCCGCCTTGTTCGCAGTTGTCGGTCTTCAGTCGGCATGTCTTTCCGATTCGGATCCAGGGACAATCAAAGCCCTGCGGCGCATCTACGCGCCGCAAGTTGTCGGTGTTCCGCCCGAGGACGCGTGCCGTGGGCTGACCGTGATGCCCGATGGCGAAATTCGGCACTACGGTTTCCGCCACAACGACGGCGCCGTCGAGCCCATCTATATTTCCAGTCGAGACTGCGGTCTGAGCTGGCGTGAAGTCGCCGTCAAAGGCGAGTCGGCGGCCGCCATGGTACGAAGTCCATGGTCGGGTGATTTTTTGACTATCCTGTCCAAGGCGGCTCCTCCTACCAGTCACTCCATGGCAGCGGCGACCATTCTCGAGTCGATCGATGGTGAAGGATGCTTCGCGGTTCGTTCCTCGCAAGGTCCGGAAGGTCCGTTTACGCACTCGTTTGTGGCAAGCCACGTCGAATTCTTGCCACGCCTCCCCTTGCCGTTGCGTCATCGGAAACGCTGGGTTCAACCAATCCAGCGTCGCACCAAGGAAGTGAGACAGCCGGGCGTTCTCCTCTCCGACGACGATGGAGTCACGTGGCGCGAAGTGCTCTTGCCCAGTCCACCCCCCCACCGCGCCGAGTGGCCGCACGAAGGCGTCCGGTGGCAGAACTACGGTTGCGAGCCGACGGTGATCGAACTCCTAGACGGCAAGCTGTGGATGCTGATCCGCACGTCGCAGGACAACCACTACGAATCGTTTTCCGAAGACGCCGGCGAGTCGTGGACGAAGCCCGTCCCGTCGCGATTCTACGCCACGAATACCATGCCGCTGCTGTTTCGCATGAGCGACAATCGACTGTTGGCCATCTGGAACAATTCGACCCCGCTTCCCGAGTTGAACCACGACAACCAACCGGAACTGAGGGCGTGGGAACGTGCGGGCATAGGCGAAGATTTCTTCACGAACCGGGACGTCCTCCACGCTGCCATCTCGGCAGACGATGGCCGCACGTGGCGAGGGTTTCGCGAACTCTATCGGAACGATCGCCGCAACGACGTCGATTTTCGCACCTCCGGCGGCAGCAATCACTGTATCGACAAAAGTATTCACCAGTCGCAAGCGGTGGAACTGCCCGAGGGGAAGATCCTGCTCGCCTTCGGCCAGCATCCGCTCTGCCG
>JAFGTN010000272.1 GCA_016934075.1 Pirellulales bacterium | reverse complement strand
GTTATTACCTTCACATCGGTCGACTACGGTTACGATGCCCAAATAACCCTCACCGTTACCTCCGGCGCCTTCGCCACCAGAGGCGGCAACGGTGACGGCACGGCCAACGGTTCGGATGTGCAGGCCGTGATCAACGGCGTTACCTACACGGGTACTACCGCTCCCCAGGCCGCCGAACTGCGCCATCGCGAAAAAACCGCCAACTTCGCCCTCGATGGAACGTTCGAGCTGACCGGCCATCTGGGCACGCAGACCTATTCCGCCCTGACGACAAAAACGCTCGACGAATTGGCCGCTGAAATCAACGCCGAAAGCGATCTCACCGGCGTGGCCGCAACCGTGGATGACAACGATCTGGTGTTGACCAGCACCATCACCGGTACCAATGCCCTGGTTTCGATCAACGTAACCGGTGGCAGCTTCGACACGGTCGACGGTGAGACCAGCTCACAAGGTACGGCTGCCGTGGAAGGTGATAACGCCGTCCATGGAAATCGTGTAACAGTCGACAACGCCCTGTACCGCTTCAGCATGGAATTTGCCTCCGGCTTCAGCGGAATCTTCAATCCCATGACTATCGAGGGCGACGCGCTTACATTTGCCCTTTCAACCGACACTTCGCGGCTCTCCACCCTTTCGTTCGCCAGTCTGGCGCCCGAATTCCTCGGCGGTGTAAGCGGTACGCTCGATCAACTGTTTTCCGGAGGCGATTACTCGGGACTAGACGACAAAACCTCGATCGCGTTGCGTATTGTAGACGAAGCCATCGGCGACGTCGATCGCGCAAGCGGCCGCGTGGAAGGCTTCTACAACGCCCAGATCGGCTCGGTCTCGGCCTTGCTCTCCGACATGGAAGAAGATCTGCAAGACGCCATCGATCAGACTGACGGCTACAATGAAGAGGAAGAGGAAACCCTGCTTGCAAAGAACTTGGATCTGGGCAACAACGCCCTGGCCGGCCTGGCCATCCTCAACCAGCAACGCACCTCTATCGTGACCTTAATTCAACAGATAGCCGGATTAATATAGAAGTTGCCGGGTGTCCGCCGCGAGGTTAACTTGTTATCTGTCAATGAATTAATGGTAGGCAAGACAATGTAAAAGAAACCTTCGCTTCGCAAAGCTTTCTTTTACATGTGCCCTTGACTCGCAATTTTGCAAAAGTCCAGATCTAACAAAAAAGGGCGACCGCCTCGGGTGCGGCCGCCCTTTGATTGCTATTAAAGCTTCACTACTCGATTGTCATCAAACAAACGGCGTCACGCCGGGAACGGCGATGTCGTACTTGCCTTCTTTGTTGGGCATCACCGGCGGGTTGACGTCCATGGCGTATTTGTCGAGTGTTAACTTCTGTTTTGAATTTATTGCCTGGTCCCAGGTTATGCGTTTGCCGGTGTATCCCACCATGCGACCCATGATGCCCAGCATACTGCTGGTAGACATATAGTGACCGTCGTTTTTGGGCTTGCCTGAGCGAATGGCTTTGAATAGTGCTTCATGTTCGAGCACGTACATGTTTCCGCCGCTGCCCTTGAAACGCCACTCATTCTCGCCCTGGATAGTATGTTTGAGCACGTTGACTGTTCCCTTGGTGCCGATGTACTGATCGGAAACGTCGCTCCAGCAACCGCTTTGCTGCCGGCAATAGGCGTGCAGCTTCACGCCGTCCGCATATTCGTAGACGACCCCGAAGTGGTCGTAGATGTTGCCCAACTTGGGCGTTTGACGGCCGCCGATACCCCAAGCCGCGATGGGCGGCTTGTCGCCCATCAGCCAAGAGGCCTTGTCCAGGCTGTGCACGTGCTGTTCGACGTTGAAGTCGCCCGAGATCCAATTGAAGAAGTACCAGGAGCGCATCTGGTATTCCATCTCGGACATTTGCGGCGTGCGTTGCACCGAGCGACCCACCATGCCGCACAGATAAGTTTCCTGCATGGACTTGATATCGCCAATGGCTCCGTCGAGTACGCGCTGCATGGTTTCTTTCACACCGTTATCATACCGCCAGCAGAGACCGGAAACGATGCTGAGGTTCTTTTCCTTCGCCTTGCGCGACGACTCCAGCACCGAGCGGATGCCCGGCGCGTCGACCGCAACCGGCTTCTCGCAGAATACGTGCTTGCCGGCATCCACGGCGGCTTTCAACTGCTCGGGGCGGAAGGCGGGCGGGGTGGCCAGCACGACCACATCCACGCCGCTTTCGATCACTTTCGTATAGGCGTCGAACCCCACGAAGCAGTGCCCGTCATCGACGGCTACGCGCGGGGCAATACCGGCGTTTTTCTTGAGCTGCTTGATGGAATTTTGGACCTGGTTTTCGAACACGTCGCCCATGGCCA
Organism: Pirellulales bacterium; assembly: GCA_016934075.1. Taxonomy (GTDB): domain Bacteria; phylum Planctomycetota; class Planctomycetia; order Pirellulales; family Thermoguttaceae; genus JAFGTN01. The sequence goes on along the minus strand of JAFGTN010000272.1, from coordinate 5,590 downwards.
CCAGCTTGGTGTTTGTATCGGCGGTCAGGGCGTTTGCAGCCGCGCCCGTGCCTCGTCCACCACAGCCGATCAGACCGACTTTTAGGATGTCGCTGCCGGCCGCGTGGGCCGCGCGGCCCAGGGACAGGCTGCCCACGGCCGCCGCCGAAGCGGCCACGGCCGTGCTTTTGAGGAAATCTCGCCGTGCGTGATTGGGTTTGTCGGAATTTACCATAAGATCGGCTCCTTCAAGATGTTCTTGACGTGGTCGCTTAAAATGTAAAGCGTTAGTTTAGTTTGTAATAACTGTAGAACAGCCGCCCCCGACTGTTGATATTCACTTTCGGAATCAAATCCGGTTACACGAATTTAGTCATGCCCGGCACCGCGCACGGATACAAGCCGTCCTTGCCCAAAACGACCGGCGGCTTGGTGTCCCAAGTTACGTTGCCGTCATTGAGTACTTCGGTCGAATTATTAATCTGCTCCCAGGTGATTTTCTTGCCCGTATAGCATGCCTGGCGGCCCATGATCCCAAGCATCGTGCTGCCGACCATGTATTTCCCGTTGTTGACTGGCTTGCCATTGCGGATGGAGTTGAACAGCACGCGTTGTTCTTCGTCGTACATATTCCCGCCGTTACCCTGGAAGCGCCATTTATTTTCGCCTTCGATGCGGAACTTCAACAGGTTGCAACTGCCCTTGGTGCCGATGATATGATCGGAAGTTTCGTTGTGGCAACCGGCCGCCGCGCGGCTGAAACCGTAAACCCGCGCACCATCGGAGTATTCGAAAACCATGGCGTTGTTGTCGAACTGGTCGCCGAATTTGGGCTCGAACATCGAGGAACGCCCGCCCACTCCCCAGCATGTTTGGGGTGTCTTTTCCTTCAGTAGCCAGTTGGCTTTGTCGAGGCTATGGACCAACGACTGTTCGATATCGTCGCCCGAAAGCCACTTGAAGTGGTACCAGTTGCGAACCTGCCATTGTATCTCCGTCCACTTGGGATCACGGTTGGTCAACCGGTAAGGCGGCCGCGCGTATGTCTCTTGGATCGTTACAATATCGCCGATAGCGCCGTCGTGGACACGTTTCACCGTTTCCTGCACGCCCTTGTGATACCGCCAGCAAAGCCCCGATACCACGCTGAGGTTCTTCTTCTTGGCTTCCGCGCAAGCCTGGGCTACAACCTTCAGACCCGGCGCGTCGATCGAATGTGGCTTCTCGACGAAAACGTGCTTGCCCGCGTCGATGGCCTCCTTCATATATTTGGGATGAAAACCAGACGCCGCCGCAATTAAAACTACATCCACGCCACTGTCGATCACCTTCCGGTAAGCGTCGAAACCGGCAAAGCAACGCTCGTTGGGCACGTCGACCAGATCCTTGTATTGATTCTTCAGCCGATCGCGGCTGCCGATGGCTTTATCCATGAAAGCGTCGGCCATGGCAATCAGCCTGACATTCTTGTCGACGTTCATCACGTTGCCGGCCGCGCCCGAACCGCGACCACCGCAACCGATCAGACCGAACTTCAAAATATCGCTACCCGCCGCATGCGCGCCCCGCGAGATGGAAAGATTCCCGACCAACGCTGCTCCAGCCGCGGCTGAACTTGCTTTAAGAAAACTACGTCGCGAGGGCGTGTTTGCAGATTGATTATTTTTTTGCTTGCACATGACGATGCTCCTCAATTGGGCATGGTGGATTAGGGGATTAATGGTGTGGCGGACTCTCCGAAGCCCGCTGAAATGCCCGTGCAAGGCAGCTTGGCGAGATATTTATGATAACCGGCCAACAGCCTTCAAGCAAGCTTTCCGGAAAAGCTGGCCAAAAGGGAAGCCGAGAGAATCGCAGGTGGTAAAAACACTACCTCACAGGGGGGCAATACGACACAGAGGCTCGCAAGCGGATTGGCGATAGTCCTGCCCCACGTGCCAAGCGGCTTGATCAAATTTCTGAATAAGATTGCCTGATGCGTCGCGGGCGCATCCTACGATTTTTCGCCCCAAGTTTCGGCGAGACTGATCACCCACTCTCCGGCCATAACCATTTCTTCCAAACAGGCCCATTCGAGGTTGGAGTGCGGGTTGTGCGAGCCATTGGACAGGTTGGGCGTGGGCAGGCCCATCTCGGTTAGACGTGAGCCGTCCGTGCCGCCGCGGACGATAGTTGTTTTGGCCTCGCGGCCGATGCGTTTCAACGCCTCGACGGCGTAGTCAACCGCACGGCGGTCGCCGGTCAGCCCGTCGGCCATGTTGCGGTATTGTCGTTTTACGGTTATGTCGATCCGGGCATCCGGAAATCGTTCGAGTGTTTCCGAGGCCGCCTGGTGCAAGGTGGCGGCGAAGAGATCCAGCTTGGCCGTGTCGAAATCGCGGATGATTATGCGGATACGGACTTCGCCCACTCCACCTTCGATCTCATAGGGATGCAAGAATCCCTGACGATCTTCGGTGGTCTCAGGCGACTGATCGGCGGGCAGCCTCTGCAAAAAATCGGCCGCAGCGCGGACGGCGTTAGTCATGCGGTCTTTGGCGATCGATGGGTGGATGTTCACGCCGCTGACGGTAACAATGGCCACGTCGGCCGAAAACGTCTCGACGTCTACACAGTCCACTCCCTCACCGTCAAGCGTGTAGCAGGCCGTGGCGTCCAATTCATCCAGGTCGATGTGATCCGTGCCGCGTCCGATCTCCTCGTCGCAGGTGAAACACAAGCGCACCGGCCCGTGCTTGATGTCCGGATGTTCCAAGAGCCACTGGGCCGCTTCCACGATCACGGCCAGTCCGGCCTTATCATCGCCGCCCAACAACGTCGTGCCGTCGGTGGTTATAATCGTCTTACCCAAGAGCCGGTCGAGTGCCGGGTTGTCGGACGTGCGGATCACCTTGCTTGTGTCGGCGGGCAGAACAATGTCTCCGCCGGCGTAGTCGTGAATGACTTGCGGGCGAACATTGGCGCCGGACGTTTCTGGAGAAGTGTCCAGGTGCGCACAAAATGCGATCATCGGTACGGCTTCTTTGCTATCAGCCCGTTCGAACGCGGCCGGTACAGTAGCGGTAATGATACCATGCTCATCCTGTCGTGCGTCGGCAAGGCCCATTGCCCGCAGTTCGTCGAGCACTATTCGCCCCAATTCAAGCTGCCCCGCCGAACTGGGGTAGCCATTGCTGGATTCGTCGGCCGTGGTGTCAATTTCCACATAACGCAGGAATCGTTCGAGGAGTCGTTGTACGTTCATTATCGGTTTCCGTCACCAGGATTATCGTTATTGGGGGGTGTGTGCTTGTAATGTTCCGCAATGTAGTGTCAACTGTTTGGCGAAGTGGATCAAGGGCCAGGGTGAAAAATTATAAAACATACTAACCCGAAGCGCAAGCGAAGGGGGAATTAAGGGTTTAACGTTGCGCCCCCTTCGCTTGCGCTTCGGGTTAGTATGGTTCAAGAATCATTCGGTGGTAACGAAAACGCCGGGCCACGACTCGGCTTACATCACATTGGAGGTGTCTCAAAGTGGCTAAAGTAAACGTTCGCTATCTTGTATTCGACGTGGAAAGCGTGGCCGTGGGCGAGTTGGTGGCCGGGCTTCGCTACCCGGGGGAATCGCTTTCGCCACAAGAAGCCGTGCGAAAATATCGTAACGAGCTAATGGAGAAATACGAAAGCGATTTCATTCCCTACACCTTCCAAACACCCATCTCCATCGCCGTGGCCAAGGTGGCGGCCGACTTCAGCCTGATCGATCTGGTGGTACTCGACGAACCGCAGTTCCGCCCACACGTTATCACCGAACATTTTTGGCGAGGCTGGGAGAAATATCGTCGTCCCACGCTGGTAAGCTTCAACGGGCGTTCGTTCGATATTCCGCTGCTGGAACTGGCGGCCTTCCGTTTCGGTCTGAACGTTTCCAGTTGGTTCGACTCGCGGGCTAAGTCTTACGATCAACCGCGGAACCGCTATAACACACAATCGCATCTCGATCTGTGCGAGTTGCTGACCAATTTCGGTTCAACCCGATTTACGGGCGGTTTGAATCTGGCCGCCACCATCCTAGGCAAGCCCGGTAAGATGGACGTGCAAGGCGATATGGTACAAGACATGTACGATGCGGGGCGTTTGGCCGAAATCAACGACTATTGCCGTTGCGATGTATTGGATACGTATTTCGTGTTCCTCAGAACCCGCGTGTTATCGGGTGAACTTTCGCTAGACGCCGAGCAAAAGATCATCGCCAAGACCAAAGCCTGGCTGGAAGAACGTGCTGAGGCAAGCTACGCGTACAGAGTGTATCTCGAGCATTGGGGCGATTGGGAGAATCCTTGGATCGAATCCGAAGTTGCCGACACATCAGACCAGGAAACTTGAAGCATCTTCTCCGGGCGTAACCCGGCTTGCGGTTGAAGGCCCCTCCCAGCAAATCTCCCCCCATTTGGTTCATCCAGGGCGGTATGCAAACCCCCTTGACACGTACGTGGGCAGAAATATATTATATATATGGTGGCCCAACCATAAATTGCCGGTACGGCAAAGGAGGTCCGCTGTGTTGCCCAATAACAGCGCGACAATCTACCACAAGGCATTCTCGCTGGTCGAATTGATCGTGGTGGTTGCCATAATCGGCGTCCTGGCTTCGCTCTTGTTGCCGGCTGTTCAGTCTGCGCGGGAATCGGCACGACGAATGTCATGCGCGAACAATCTGCACCAGCTCGGCATTGCCTTGCATTCGTACCACGAAGCTCAAAAACATCTGCCGCCGGGTTGGATGGTCTCCGATCAAAACGCACCTGGCGAGTTGCTCGGTGATGCGCCCGGTTGGTCGTGGGGCGCCATGCTGTTGCCTTATGTCGAACAGATTCCATTGGAGGCCGGGTTCGTCAATCTTTCGCTGGGCATCTCACACGATCAGAATCAGGTCGCGCGTACTCAGGCGCTGGACGTCTTCCGCTGCCCGTCCAACAGCAACCGCAGTATCTTCAGCCTTGTCGGCACCAACCGTTGCGGTAACGCGCCGCTTACGGATCTGGCTTCGGCCGACTATGTGGGTGTGACGGCCAATTCATCTCACATGGTTCAAATCGCCCGATGCGCGACCGTGCCTTGGACGAGCGATGACACGGTTTTCATTTTCAACAAGAGTACAACACTGCGCGACATTGCCGACGGCGTCAGCCAGACGTTTGTCGTGGGTGAACGATCCTGCAAACCCTTCCCTTCGGCGTGGGCCGGCGCCATGCCCGAAGGTGAACATGCCCGCGAAAGAGTTCTGGGCCTGCTCGACTCACCTCCACTATTGTCCGCCGCGGACGAAAACGAAAGCATCGAATTCGGCAGCTATCATCCGGCCGGCTCACAATTCCTGCTGGCCGACGGAGCCGTTCGACTCGTAACACCGGAGATAGATCCGGCGCTTTTTAAAGCCCTTGGCACACGCAGCGGCGGAGAGACCGTCAGCGAGTTCTTTGTGAGCGATTAGTTCACTTCAATCCCTCAATCGCCTCAGCCAGCGTGTGTTTCAGTCGCATCACTGCATCCGGGTCGGGCAATGTCTCGGCCGAACGGCAACCGCCCGGATTGGGAATGGGCACGAGTCGCGAGGCCTGCTGCATGG
>JAFGTN010000271.1 GCA_016934075.1 Pirellulales bacterium | reverse complement strand
GGGGGAGGCTGCAGCCACTGATCGTGTATATGGCCGTGCCGAGGACAACCGGTTGCCCCCCGAGTTTTACCCGCGGGCAGGTGCTAGCAGGAAACGCTTGTCCCCCGTGCGCACAAAGAACGCTTGCGCTCAGATGCAGAACGGTACCCGGCATCAGGTAACCTCCAACGCTCCTCCGTTCACGTTGACAGTCGGCCCGGATAATACCAATGTCGCCCCGCCTCCGTTCTTGATCTCCACATCGCCGTCCGAAACGAGGGTCAATTTACCTGCGTCGAGATGCACCTCTCCGCCCTTTCGGTGCTTGAGGCATATTGCGTCATCGTTGATGAGGATCGAATGCCCGCCACTGGTTTCAACCGACACGTGGTCAGCACCGATCTCGACGCTGGTCGGTCCTTTGCCGCCGGCTGCGTTCTCGATCCGAATGGTTTCATCATCTACCGATACTCTATGCCCAACGCCGGACATGAAAACGAAATTGGCCTCGGCTCTATCGATTGCATCTCCAGACGCAAGAACGCCGAGCACCACCGGATCGGCATCGTTCTGCCCCCACGCCACCAGCACCGTGTCACCATTTTTCGGCGGCAGATACACCATGTGCTCTTTTCCCCAAGCAAGGGCTATCATTCGCAACCACGGAGTTATCGTTTTCTCTCGGTCCCAGGGAAACCGGATCTGGACGCGATTCGTGTTTTCAGCGGTGTTCTCAACAACTCCGGGCGAATAACGCATTGAGCGAGGAGCCGCAGGGCGGTTGTTTGTGAATCCTTCGGCAGGTACGGCCCAGCATTCCCAAGTGGGAGCAGCCATTCCAGCAGACCAGTAACCCATTAGCTGTGTCACGACGAGGGGCTCTTCCTCTTGACTGTTGCCGTCCGCTCCGTCATGTACCAATTTGATGCGAACACCGAGCGGGACAGGCTTGCGGACTTCTGCAGCAAGAGACAGTCTGCTCTGCGCTTCGAAGCGGAGCAGAGTAGCCGCGAACGATTCCGCGGTCTCTTGCTCGAGGTATTCTCTAGTGATATGGAGTTGCGCCGACTCGTTCATCTTCGCTCGAATGTCTGTCGCCGTAGACTGCAACAACCCACCACTACTTGCCGGATTCTCCAACACATACTGCTGCAATCGATTGGCATCGCCGTAGTTGATGCCCTGTACACTAACTGATTCGACCCCCCCCCCCGACTCCACGCGCATCGGGATCAAATCCGAGCCCTCGTTCATGTCAAGGGTTTCGTCGTGTGGCTCGTTGCCGACGTAGATCTTGCCACCAGAACACCAGATAACCGCACCGTGTTCACCGAGAAGGTGATGCAGAAATTCCGCCACCGGCTCTTGGTATTGTATCGCCAAAGGTACTTTCGTGTCGCCTATGCTACCGACAAACTCGCAGGAATCCTCGGGAGAAACCACAGACTTTACGATTTCGGAAATCTTGCGATCCGTGAACACTCGCGAGTCCCATTTCATTTCCAGCGTATCCAGTGGGTCGCGCACAGTAACTTCAAAGAACTGCGCGTTGTGTACGCACGAAATCTTATCGATGACTCCGGTAAAAGACCAGTTCCCGAGTGAACAAGTCACTTGGGTCCCGATGTCTCTCTGGAGCTGGCTCAACTGGTGAAAAACGCTACTTTTCTGCGCGGCCTTGGCGTGCAACTCAAGCACGATCGTACCAGATGTGCCAAGCGCTTGCGCAACGCGAAATCCCAACAATGCGTGGGTTTCGATGAAATGGGCTGAACCGTCAATCTGGAGCAAGGCGACCTCCAGACCGCAAACCACAACGTGTAGACTCTCACAATCTGCTATTCTCTCGGTTGCAATTCACGGAGTCGTGTGTTACTGCTTCAGCCTCTGGCTATCCGAGAAACTGATACCTGAAACCGTGACATTGCCGGCCGCGATTTCCACGTTGTACCTGAATTCTTCGTCGGTCTGCGACGCATTCATCGCGAAACCCGTAATCCAACCATGGGAGAAAGAGACTTCTTGAAGCGCTTCACCCACTTCCTCGCCTGCATAGACCGAAATCTTGCCTGCGCCCCTCTCCTCGACTTCTTGCTGCTTTTTGGCGAAGTCCAAAAACTCACTGCCGGGGTCCTTGACCAGCGCCGAGCGAATGGACATCCTGATCACGCCGGGCTTACAGTTCAGACGTTTCGTGTCGCCACCGTCGGTGAAAACGTTGAATGAAAAATCGCTCACCTCATACTTCATCTGATCAGAAGTAGGAGATTTCCCCCAGCCGAATTTGATATACATTGTCGACCCTCCCGTTTTGACCGTGTGACCGACTACTCACTTGTGCTTGCGGGCACAGCATCCGCTGATTCGGCATCGATCTCGAAAGACTCCGCGGCAGACGACCATCGAATAGACAACTTGATTTGGAAATTGGCGCCTGTTGAATCCGGCTTGCACTGCAGAATCTTGAACCCCTTGATCTGGTTCTTCCCCTGCAGGTCATCGAGATAACGTCGAATCGTCTTCTGCACCTCATCCGACTCAACCTGGCCGCCGATCCAGCGCTCGAGTTGGGTAATCAAGTAAAAATAGATCCGGTTGCGCGTTACCCGGGCCTGCGACTGAATTCGGGGAATGATCTGGTTGCCGACTTCTTCCGTGTCGACTTCATCAACCGGGTAAACCGTCGTATTCCCGAAGATCCTGGTTCCGGCCTCGGCGGATTCTTCGTCTCGCGAGACGTAATACGCGTAGTTGAATCTGTTGTTCAGCGCCGTATGATAGTCCTCTCGCGTATCGACCCTGTTGACCGTAGCGATTTCAGCCATTTTCCGCTTCGCATGCAAGACGGGGATATACCACTGGCCATCTCGTTTTTTCTGGAAATACTTGGTCATCTGTGCGCCGAAGGCGTAATGCGTGCCACATGTAAGCGGTCCTGACTCATGATATTCAGTGTAAGGATCTCGGACCTCCAGCTCATTGATAACAAAGGAGGCGTTCGCCAGAATATCCTGCTCTTCGGCGTCGACATCGTTCAACCGGAATTTCCACGACTGAATGATGCGCCCCAATTCGTCCTTGCGGTTCTCTATTCCGATTCCACCTAGAATATGGAAATGAAGGTCTCCAGCCATGCGCAAGTAGGGGATCAGGGAAATCGTCTGCCCCTCCAACTTGTCCAGAGGCATGAACATGAATGATCGATACAGACCGCGAGATATCTTCATGTTGGTCTGCTTCATTTCTTCCTTGACCAATTTCTGATACGCAGGATCGATCAGATGATTCGGCCCGACGAACAGAGTTACTTGGTTCTTCCGGAAGGTCAAAGATTTCGGATCGCTCGAGTTCGCCTTCCAGATAATGAGCTGATTGGCCAGTTGCTCCAACGGCTTCAGGCGCTTCAACATCTGTCCCACGCCTACCTGCTTGGCGGCCTTCAGGGAGTTTCTAGATCGCGCCAATTTGTCCGGAGATTGCAGGTTCTCCCGCTGTTGAGGATCAAGCGAATCCGCGATCAGCTTCAGAACTTCGGCCATGACAAGTTTCTTGCGCCGATCGAAGCCCGTACTTGATCTAAGACGCGGATTCGTGGCAAACTTGATTTCCTCGACCAGCAGGTCGCGATTCGCCTTCGTCTTTGCCGCCAGGATCTGATCGGCCGAAGCTTGCTGCTTGTCATCGAGCGCGGGGGGCGGCAGCGGTTGCTGAAGCGGTCGACGATGTGGGGATCTTTCCTGATCAGCGCTCATTTATTCCACCCCCGGGAAAAGTCCGTCCAGTTCGTCCTGGGTCAGGCCGCCCTTCTCGATATCTTCCTTGCGCGAAACAACGAATCGATTAAAGTGGGAATAGCTGCTGCTAATCGACTTCTCTTTGGCTGCCATATGCTCTTCGATTTCGGCGTTGATCTCGCCGAGCGCGTCGTCCTTCAGTTCGGCGGCAAGCTGGCGGGCTCGCTCCGCCACCAACCGACGCTGATCTTCATCCAGCGAATCTGCAAAGTCCACGGCGCCGGCACTGTTAAGAAAATGGGACAAAGCGTTGTACTTGGCCTGAATCTGCGCGAGAAGTGGACTCTTCCATATCAACTCTTCCGGATCGGACAACCAGCCTACGTCG
>JAFGTN010000270.1 GCA_016934075.1 Pirellulales bacterium | reverse complement strand
TGGTGGTCAATCCCAACACGGTCGCGCGGGTGTATACCGAGTTGGAGCGGGAGGGAATCCTCAACACGCGTCGCGGACTGGGTGTGTTCGTGGCCCGACCCACCAGCGACCAGACTCGCAAGGTCCGCAAGGAGCGGCTGCAAGAGGCAGCGGACCGTTTCTTGACCGAGGCCGTACACCTGGGTTTCACGGCCGAGGATGTGGTTGCCGTTGTTTCGGGGCGGGTGAAACAATACCAGTGGAACAAAGAGGAGGCGTAGGCATGTCCGATGTTATTGTCACCCACGGCTTGACCAAGTATTACGGCGAGTATTGCGCGCTGGACGGTCTCAATCTGCGGATACCCCAGGGGACCGTGTACGGTTTGCTGGGCCGCAACGGGGCGGGCAAGACGACGGCCATCAAGATGCTGCTGGGGATATCGCACCCCAGCTACGGCTGCGCCGAAGTGCTGGGCGAGGATGCTGAGGAATTGCGTCCTGAAACTCGGGCTCGCATCGCCTATCTGGCCGAGGGCCATCCTTTGTACGGCTGGATGACTATCGGCCAGGCGGTCAAGTTCACTCGTTCGTTTTACGACCGTTGGAACCAGAAATTACTGGAACAGATCCTCGACCATTTCCAGCTTTCGCCCAAACGTCGCATCCGCCGGCTTTCCCACGGGCAGCGGGCGCAAGTCGCCTTGGCGTTGGCCGTAGCCACCGACCCGGAGGTGCTAATCCTCGATGATCCGACCTTGGGCCTGGATACGGTGGTGCGGCGCGATTTCCTGGAGTCGCTGATCCAGATCATCCAGCGCCGCGGTCGCACGATCCTTTTCAGTTCACATATCCTCGGCGATGTGGAACGCGTGGCCGATCGCATCGGCATCCTCGTGGACGGCGTTTTGCGGGTGGATTGCCCCACCGATCACTTTAAGGAATCGATCCGCAAAGTGGTGTTGGAGTTCGAGGGCAAGCCCCCCGAGTTGCCGTTTTGCCCACGTTTGGTGAGCAGCCGGCAGGTGGGCAGCAAATTGGAGGTGGTGGTTGTCGGCCTCAACGGCGAACAGCGGCAGTTGTTCGACTCGCTCAGGCCGCGGTGCACGGAAGAGATTGAATTCAATCTGGAAGACGCCTTCATCGAATACACCATCGGCCCGCGTCGCGGGCTGCCGATTTTTTCGACAGAAGAGGAGGTGGCCGATGTTTAGAGCTATGGCATTGAAGGAGTTCAGAGAGATACGCGGTGTCGCCTTGGCGGCCATGATTATTTATGGAATAATCACCATCGCTGCAATTGATTACCGTTCGCCTTTGAATCTCTTCTTATACCTGCCGATAAACTGGCGCGAAGGTATTCCGTTTGTTTATGACAGCTTTGTGGGCAAGTTTTACTTTTTCGCGGCCCTCATGGCGATTATTCTTGGGCTGTGGCAAACCTTTGGCGAATCGGTACGCGGCACGTATCCATTCTTGTTGCATCGCCCGGCCAGCACCAGTTGGCTGATGGGCATGAAACTGCTTGTGGGAACAGTCGTCTACCTGGTTGCCTCGGCGATTCCACTTTTAATTTACGGCATTTGGGCCGCCACGCCTGGCAACCATGCCAGCCCGTTCGAGTGGTCGATGACCGAACCTGTTTGGGTTTCCTGGTCGGCCATGACTATTGTATATCTGGGAGCGTTTCTCACTGGCATCATGCCCGGCCGATGGTATCACGCCCGCTTCCTACCGTTGGCAGCATCCATTCTTGTAATGGTCGGCGTGGCGGTGCTTGCCAATTATGTATTCGCGGGAGCACTGTGGCTGTGCTGGATTATCCTGGCTGTGGACATATGGATTATTATTCTGATTGTTTTTATCGCTAAATCACGAGATTATACATGATCCTATGCGAGACATTATAATGACAAAACGAAGCGAACAATTTCGATATTTGGCCCTAACCGTCATTCTGTCGGTTGGCGCCGGCCTGATATGGGCCGTGGTATTCGGTTGCGGCTTGGAGATCATAAAGTCGATTGCCACCCCCGGAAATGTCCGAGAGTACTTGGTATTTAAGCGCGACGGGACACCGATCATCCAAACTTATGGCGGCAACTACGAGGTGATGACCTTCCATGCCCTGGACGGCACCCCCTTGGAAATTACCCAAGATGACCTCGGTTACAGGTCACCTCTCATGGAGTCGATAAATCAACGGAAACTGGTCTTCAGTCCACCTTGGTCAAAAAGGATCGGGGGATTAAGTTCTGATTATTACGGCCCCGAAGCGTGGTACATAATTTGCGACGACAATCTTCAAAGTCGAGGCTATCTGGTTGGGTACAATAAGATGGCCAAGGCACGGGTTGGCTACATTGGACGTAACGGATTCCGACCCGACGAACCGCCACGGGATGAACAGTTTTCTCTCGATGGCCAAACAATCGCTCAATGGGGCATTCGCGCGCTGATTATCTACGGTGTCGACAGTATGGGCCGAACCGATGTGAATTACCTCCTGAGTGAAGACGGGTTGCTGCGGATCGATGCGAAGGAGCGAACGGTGAAGAACGTGTGGAAGGAGACCGATCTGATTTCGGCCGCGATGTCATATAAGCCACAGGCGGATGCCGGAAAAACCTTGCATGAAGAGCTTTCTTCTCGAACCATCCTGCTTCGCACACCCGACAGGGTCACGGTCCTCGATTCCAGTGCAAAGGAAATCCAAACGTATCCGTTACCCGCGGAACTCCACAGTGGCAGCTTTACATTCGTTCCGCTTCAAGACGGCCGGGCCCTGGTGCAGAAATCCCCTCATAACCGTCAACGTACCGAATTACTGTGGATCGATACGGCGGGAAAGGTTGTGGAACGCAAGCACTTGGATTTGAACTCTGGATCGCAATTCAGTAAAACCACGCATTCCATCACCGGATCGCTTATCATGCCATCGATAGGGATCATTGGCGGTGTTTTCGTCTGTTATCCTTGGGCACCGGCGGAAGCGGATTCGCTGGGGTATTGGGCCGCGCTGGGCAAAGGGTTGCACATATATTGGCCGATGCTGTTGTTCTTGTTTGTAATCTGTGTGATCCCGGCCGTTGCGTGCTACCGCCGCCAGCGCAAGTATGGCCTGCCGTGGACCTGGTTCTGGACGGGTTTCGTGCTGTTTTTCGGCTTGCCGGCCTACTTGGGTTATCTGGCCCATCGTTTCTGGCCCGCGCGGCTGCCGTGTCCGAGTTGTGACAAGCCGACCCCGCGAGATCGTGAAGCGTGTTTTTTCTGCAAGCAGGACTTCCCCGCGCCGGTGGCCAAGGGGATTGAAGTGTTTACCTAATCGTCCACCAATTCATACTCCGCGCTCGCTCTGCAGCCTTTTTCTTTTTCGTATGATGCTTCCACTTCAGCCGGGCTGAGTGTGCGGCGGTAGATCTTCACCTCGTCGAGCATGCCCACGAAAGGCTGCCAGGTGGAGCCGATGGTCAGCTCCGCGCCTTTGATGTCC
>JAFGTN010000269.1 GCA_016934075.1 Pirellulales bacterium | reverse complement strand
TTTCAGTTTGCGATTGAGTTGCAGGCAGATATTTCCGCTGTGACATATGGTTGCCGTGCGGTGTCCGATCTCTACCGGCTCGATGGGATCCTTACGCGACTTCACCGAATCGAGGAAGTTGCGGACGTGGTCGGGAATGTAGTTCCGGTATACGTCTTTCTCTTGCCCTTCATAGCTTTTAGGCAAATGTATTTCATTGGGTCCTATCTTCGATGTTGCCAGAGATTTCGGATGCGTGTGCAGGCCGCCGAAATCGAACTGCACCCAGCCCTCGGTGCCCTCGAAGCGGGTGCCCTGCCATTTTTCGTCAGTTTTGCATTCCAGCAAGACGCCGTTGGCGTATCGGGCGCGGAAATGAGAGAATTCGGCGGTTGTGAACAGGCTCCCCTTCGGCGGCCAGACCACCTTAACCGGCTCGTATTCTATCGGTCCGGTGAGCGAAGTACCGTTGCCAAGCTGGGCAATGTCGTTGGAGTGGGCACCGAAATTAGTCATCTGCCCGCCTGAATAGTCGAGATTGAAACGGAATCGGTAAAGGCAGCGGTCCTTGTGATAAGGAACCATGGGCGCCGGCCCGATCCAGGTTTCGTAGTCGAATCCCTCGGGTACGGGCATCGGTTTCCATCCGGGGCCCGGCCCGACTTTGTTGTTGGGGGCCAACGACGTCCTGATCCGTTTCAGCTTGCCGATCCGCCCGTTCAAAACGAGTTCGCAACCGAAACGATTAGATGGACCGGAGCGGAAGTGGCTGCCGGTCTGCAGAATTCGCTTGTGTTTTCGCACAGCCGCGACCATCCGTTTGCCATGGTCGATCGTGAGCGAAAGCGGTTTTTCGCAATAGATGTCTTTTCCGGCCTTGGCGGCCATGATCGTCATCAATGCGTGCCAGTGGTCGGGAACGATAATCACCACCACATCGATGTCGGACCGATCGATGATCTTGCGGAAGTCGTTATACGCGGCGCACCCTTTGTAGCTCCCGCTTCCGGTTTTGTCTGCGTAGAATTTATCGACCAGTTTTTTTGCCGGTTCACGACCGAGAAAATGGTCTTTGTGGGCATATCCGTAGCTGCCTGTATTGACGTCGCAAACCGCGTTTACCTGCACGTCGTCTTTGTTTAGGAAGCTTGGAAGATCGATACGTGACTGGTTTCCTGTTCCAATCACACCCACGTTGATCCGTTCGTTGGGAGAATTGGCACCTAGAACTGAAGATGGTACGACGACAGGAGCGGCAAACGCGGCAACCGTCGATTGTAAAAACGTCCGACGCGAAAATGATTTCCGAAAAACAGTCGTGTCTTGTTGCATTTTTCTGTCTCCCAGATTGGGTGAGTGAGTTTATTGGCGGGAAATTTGGTGGAGATGCTCGGTTATGGCTGGTATCTCGGGCAAGTGGCTCTAATCTCCATTTTTGCTCGGATTCCCCATACGTGGCTGATTATATATCAAAAAACACCGGCCCTGAAGCTGGAAAATAATATGATATTTGTTATAATGTGTATACTTTTTGTAAGCGAATCCGGATTCAAGCTATAGCATGGCGCGTACTAAACAAGTTCTGGTTCTGATTGAAACCTCTCACGCATATGGACGCGGGCTAGTGAGAGGTGTTTCCCGGTTCCATCGTGAGCATGGCCGTTGGTCGATTTATTTCACTCCGCACGGAGCGAACGATCCCATCGCGGCGCGGTTTGACGAATGGAAATGTGACGGCGTACTCGCCAGAATTCGAAGTGCCGAATTGGCTGAAGAAATCTCCCGGCTGGGTGTGCCGGTTGTCGAGCTTTGCGGTCTTTTTTTGCAGTATGGTTTTCCGTTGCTGGGTCCCGACAATAAAGCTGTAGGGCAATCGGGGGCCGGGCACTTGTTGGAGCGTGGCTTTAGCCATTTCGGATTTGTCGGAATGAGGGGCCAGAATTTCAAATACATGGACCAGCGAGGTGTCGAGTTTGCAAAGGCTGTGCGCCGCGCCGGATTTGAATGCCGGATATTCGAAGATCTTAAAAATCCAGGACGCAAACGCGAACGAGGCGATCTTTGGAAGCTGAAACAAGAGCGGCTTGCGGATTGGGTGCGGTCTCTTCCGAAACCTCTGGGAGTGATGGCATGTGACGATGAACAGGGAATGGCAATCCTGCAAGCATGCCGCCATGCCCGTTTGCGTGTGCCGGATGACGTGGCCGTACTCGGCGTGAATAACGATGAGTATCTGTGCGAAATGTCTATTCCGCCGTTGACAAGCATCGACGTCAATGCCAGCCGAATCGGTTTTCAGGCGGCCATGGTATTGGATCAAATGATGAGCGGTCGGCCCGCGCCTAAAAAACCCAAATTGTTTCCGCCAAGGGAAATTATCACTCGTCAATCGACCGATATAATCGCCACCGAAGACGAGAGCGTTGCACGAGCCGTGGCATTTATTCGAGAAAATGCGTGCAAGAGCATTCGAGTCGACGACATCTTGAGATCGGTGAAACTATCGAGGGCGTCGCTGGAGCCCCGTTTCAAAATGACGGTGGGACGTACGATTCATCAAGAAATTCAGAGAGTGCAAGTCGACATGGCCAAAAAGCTGCTCACTACAACCGATCTGCCATTGAAACAAATTGCCGTTCGTACCGGTTTCAAATATGCACAATACATGTCTCGGGTTTTCAGCAAAGCGAACGGTTGTCCACCCGCACGATATCGCAAGGAAATGAGAAAATAGCACACCCCCTCCATGGAGGTGCAGCTTGACAAACTGGCCGTGTGGTCTTTATTTTCCGGCATCATTTCTGATTATTGTGTTTTCCCTTAATAACCACGCTCAAGGGGATCCCTTGCGATTTTCTAACAACCGCCGATAATTGAAACGTTTTACGTCGCCGCGGCCCGCCGCAATGAAGCTTGCGCTGTTGGTGATATTTCTGTTCAAATTGTCATTATTTTGCAAGGAACGCTTCCCATGCCGTTGGTCGTAGTTGGATCGGTTGCCTTTGATTGCGTTAAAACACCCAGCGAATCGCGCGACGACGTAATGGGTGGTTCGGCTTCGTATTTCGCCTACGCTGCCAGCTATTTCACGCCCGTGCGGTTGGTTAGCGTGGTGGGCGAGGACTGGCCCGACGAGTATACGAAACTACTCGAATCGCGTGGTATCGACACCTCGGGCTTGGAGGTTGTTCCAGGCGCGAAAACATTCCGTTGGGAAGGCAAGTACCTCGATAACATGAATGATCGCGAGACACTCGATGTGCAATTGAACGTTCTCGAGAATTTCGATCCTGTGCTATCGGATGAATTTCGCCGCTCGCCCTTCCTGTTCCTGGCCAACGGCTCACCGGATGTCCAGCTTAAGGTGCTCGAGCAGTGCACAGGCGCAACTCTAGCCGTGGCCGACACCATGGATCTCTGGATCAAAAACATGCCGGACGAGTTGGCGGCGCTGTTGAAACGCATCGACGGGCTGGTGCTCAACGACAGCGAGGCGAAAATGTTGACCGGCGACGAGAATTTGGTACGTGCTGGGCACGCTGTTCGCGCGATGGGACCGCGGTTCGTGGTGATAAAGAAAGGCGAACACGGAGCCATGTTCTTCAGCCAGCATGAAACTTACGTGATGCCGGCCTTCCCCACGCCCGACGTCGTCGATCCCACCGGCGCCGGCGACAGCTTTGGCGGAGGCATGATGGGATATCTGGCCGAAAAAGGCAACTTCGAACCCAAAACACTCAAGGAAGCCATGGCCTACGGTACACTAACGGCCAGCTTCACTGTCGAGGATTTCAGTCTCGACCGCCTAAAGCAAATAGAACGCGAAGATCTCGACCGGAGACTGGAAGAGTATCGGCATATGCTGAGTTTTTAGAGATATAGGATAGAGGGCAGATGTCTGAGGACAGAGGGCAGAGGGCAGAGGGCGGATATTAAGACACTAACCCGAAACGCAAGCGAAGGGGCGCGACGTATAGGTTTTCTCCCCATCCCTTCGCTTGCGCTTCGGGTTAGTACGAGGTGCACAAGGCAAATACATATTCCTGACATTTGATACATTACACCTCATACCTTTCCGATGAAAAAAACCGTTCGGACATTTGTAGCTGTTGAGATCGACGAGCGGACGCGCCGCGCCGCGACTAAGCTGATCGAAAAGCTCAGTGTGGTTCCGGTCGACGTTAAGTGGGTCGCGCCGCATAATTTGCACATCACGCTGAAGTTTCTCGGCGATGTATCCTTGCAAGAAACTGCGCGAATTTGTCAGGCCGTGCAGAAGGCGGCGGTTGAGGTAGAGCCCTTTGAGTTGTCGATCGAAGGCGCGGGAGCGTTTCCAACCACGAAACGACCTCGCACCGTTTGGATCGGTAGCCGGGTGGGCGAAGATCAAATGTCGGCGCTACACAAACAGCTTGAACGCCGGTTGGCGAAACTCGGGTTCCGTAAAGACAGCCGACGCTTCCAGGCACATCTAACCATAGGCAGGGTCAAACGTGGAGGGCCGGGCCTGTCCGAGTTGGCAAGCCTTATAGAAGAAAACGCCCAGTGTGAGATCGGTAAAACAACCATTAGCGAGGCAGTCGTGTTCTCCAGCGAACTAGGCCCTGAAGGCCCAACCTATCACCCGCTGGGTCGCGCGAAATTGGGTGGTTGATCGATACCGACCGGAAAGACACGCAACTGAGCAAGAATTAAAACGAGCCGCGGAACATCCACGGCTCGTTTGCTTTATCGGATTTCAATTCAGACTATTTTGTCTCGATAACCACTTTGGGCGTGTTGTTTGCCAAACTTGCGATTTAGAGTTACTCACCGGAAACGTTCAATTGAGGAAGTTTGATGCTTTCGGCGACCTTTTTCTGAGAAGGGCCCAGCAGTTTTTCCAACTCTTCTCCCAATTTCGGCCCGCGGGCATTGAGCGTGACAACTTTGCCCTGCTTATCTACAAGGATCAGTTGCGGCACGCCAGTCACGCCGTAACGCATGGCGTTCGATTCCTTTGCCTCGGAGTCGAGCAATACCGGCCAGGGCAGCTTGTCCTTTTTGAGGAAATCTTCCAGAGCAGCCTTATCCTCGTCGATACTGATACCAATGACATCGAAGCCACGGTCGTGATATAGCTCGTAGTTCTTCAGCACGTTGGCTATTTCAACAACACAAGGCTGGCACCAGGTGGCCCAGTATTGAACTAGCACGACCTTGCCTTTTTTCTGGGCCAGATCGTAAGGCTTGCCGTCAAGCGTCTTGCCTTTGACTACCATCGTCTTACCAGGCAATTGCAGACGCCGGCACGTGCCTTTAACCATACCGGCAATTAAGGCAACGTTCTTGTCGGTGCTTTTGCCGAAAGTTTTCTCCGTCCAATTGCACAGGTCGATGGCCTCGGCCGTCTTGCCGCTTTGCGACAGCCGGTCGACGATTGCCATCACCATTTGAATCGAACGAGGATTGGGATCTTTTTCAACCAGCTTCTTGAAGCCTACAAGCACCTCGTCCAAGGGTGGCGCGCCGGGCATTCCGAAGATCGCCATCTGCAAGTGCACTTGCAAAAGAATAGACTTGGACGCCTCGGCCAGCTTGGGCATCTTCAGCTTTTCATACTTGGCGGGCAACGTCTCCAGTGCCTTGATGGCTTGGGGATCGCCGATCTGAAGCGATATTCGGATTGTCTCTAAGAGCATCGCTCCTGCCGGTTTTTTCTTTTCCACGGGCACATCGGCCGCAAGGATCTTTTCGCAGGCTTTGTTACGAGCAGCGATCAGATTTTTGACGAAATTCATCATCTCCGTGCGATCATTGCTGGTCGGTCGTGCCTTGTCGAGCGTTTTGATATAAGCATAAATTTCGTCCACGGTACCATCGGGAACCGCGAAGGGATCGACCGGTTTGCCCGGATCGGTAAATTCGGCTGCTTTTGCGGCCCTAGTCTCGGTGGCCATTTTAACGCCGGCGTTTTCGGCCGGTTTGGCACCAGCCTCGTCGGCAGGTTTATCGGCTGCGATAGTTATCGAAATGCCCGCGCAAACGATGCCTACGCAAGCAGACAAACACACTACTTTCAGCCAAACACTTCGTTTTTTTGACGAAGGCATAAATTACTCCTCTAAAATAACGGATCAAAGGGGGGGTGTAGGGGTAGCTGACTTCTGTTCCGCAATCCATGGAGTCTACACGGCATAATCCGGTGGGGCAACAGTCAAGCGGTTGCAAACGGGTAATTTGCTGTCAAATGGCGAATCGTCGCCTATATCACTACCATTTATTATGTTTTTATACGCAGAAGGATCTTATACTGTGCGTTCGTTTTCTTAAAAGGAGCCTACTTTCCCTCGTGGCAACCATGCGAGGTATCTCAAAAGCAATAGAATCGGAATTATACCCTTCCATTGGACACTAATCGGACACATCAAGCCGGGGACAGAATTCTCACCGATGGAGGGGTTCCGGCAATGCATCCTTGGGAATTTCCGCCCAATCCGCCAGTCGGCCAAAGTCTCTAGATTTGGCTCCCCACGTCGTCATCTTTAACTCGAACAACTCGCCGATCAATTGCAACTTATCGTCCATTAGGCATAAGGTCGCCGGGACAAGCACGGAATCGATTTGATCTATCCGCCCGCAAAGCAGATATCTGCCATCCGGTGACCAGGCCAGAGGTGTAGTCTGTAGATTTTCTTGAGGCTGTAATTTCGCCGTCCATTGGTCATTTATCCCCAATTGTGCGAGTCCCACTCCATAACGGAGATCCGGACCGGAAGAATCTATCGTAAAGTAGTGGCACCAAGCAATCTGTCGGCCGTCGGGCGACCAGATCGCCCTGGTATTTTTGCAGATACCCTCGCTGTCGGTCCACAGCGTATGCGCGGGAGTGCCGTCCAGATCGACCAAATAGACTTTAGAGGAAGGATTAATGCCTCGTGTTTGCGCAACAACAGCCAATTGTTTCCGATCGGGTGAAACGTCGGTCACCAGGCTACCACCCCTTTCCGACTGCCGGTCGAAATCGAACAAGCGTTGCGGCTTCTTATCCTCAAGGTCGACTTGCCAGACTTCCATTTCAACGGACGAATCCGGCCTTGGATCACAAGTGTATAGGATCCGGGAATTGGATATCCAGATAGGTGAAATGAGGCGTTCATCATTATGTCGTGGAGCAACCAACTCTCGCTCGTTGCTGCCGTCGACATCGCACGTCCATACGCTCGTGGGCCCCTTCGGTCCACGGCCTCGGATGAATGCAATCCTCCGCCCATCGGGCGAGAAACACGGTTGTACGTCGAGCGCTCCGCGGCTGCGCGTCACCGGCACATGCCGGCGGCCGTCGAGGCTAATCAACCACAGACTCGGCATTCCCAATCCTCGCCGAGTCCAACTCATAACGATCCAACCGGGCAGTTCGGCCGGATCGACAACCGCCAGCGCCGATTGTCGATTCTCGCCCTTTTGCTTATTTTCCGGTTTGGTGCGAGCCTTGTCGTCTTCAGCGACGAACGTATCTCCCTTTTCGACGTTGGCTATGACGTCGGGATCTTCTTGCAGCTCGTTGCTGCGCCGACTGGTGATGATGAGAACCACCGCCACTAGGGCAAGTACGCTAAAAACCACAGCAGCCAGAACTACCGGCCGTCTAAACCGGGGTCGTACTGACCGTTCGGTCGTTTGTACCGGATAATCTTGAGTCGGCGCCGTCGTTGCGGAGCCTCCGGCATCGGTGCCCTGTGAAGCGATACGTGCGTCCATGTCGACTCTGCCCGACCTGCGCGCCTTGGCCAGCAATGCAATCGGATCGGCGTCCGCGGTAAACGGTTCCAGCATGTCGGCAACCCGGCCCGGTGTGTCCGATCTTTTGTCGGGTGACTTGGCCAGCATTTGCTCCATAATCGCCGCAAGTTGCTCTGGCACCTCGGGCCGAATTTGTCTGATCGGTGGGATTGGATCGCGAGTGTGGGCCACCATTTTTCCAAACGCCGTGCCGTACTGCGTGCCGATAAAGGGCGGGTGCCCGGCGAGCAGCATGTACAAAGTGCATCCCAGGCTATACACATCGGCGCGGATATCGACCGCGTGACTGTCGTCGACCTGTTCCGGCGCCATATAGTCGGGCGTGCCCATAAGCTGCCCGACGGCCGTCATCGCCTCGTCGGCAGGTTCAACTGTATGAATTCGAGCCAGGCCGAGATCCAGAATCTTGAGCTGTCCGTCTTCGGCGAGGATCAAGTTTGACGGCTTGATGTCGCGATGTACCATGCCGTGTTCTTCGGCACATTGAAGGCCGCAAGCGGCCTTGCGGACCAATTCACATGCATCGGCGATCGGCAGCGGGCCGGTGCGAGCAACCAGTTCGGCCAGGTCCAGTCCGTCGACGTATTCCATTACTAGGAAATACGTTCCATCGATCTCGCGGGCATCGTAAGCGCGGACTATATTTGGATGATCGAAACGGCCCACGGCCTTCATTTCACGCCGGAAGCGAGCCACCGCGCGATCGTCTCGCACCAACTCTTCAGAGAGTACTTTCAGGGCCACCATGCGTTCCAGCTCGGTGTGCCGCGCCTTGTAGACCGTACCCATGCCCCCGGAGCCGAGTTTCTCGACGATCTGGTACTCACCCAAGGTCTCTAGTGCGGATGCATCGACCATCGACATGTCGGGCGGTCGATGTGGGACAGCCAGCGTTTTCATGACATCTCGGCACTCGGCGCATGCGTCCAGGTGTGTTTTGATTCGCGACGCCGCGTCCTCGGCCAACTTATTGGCCAGGTAGTTGACAAGTTCGTCGCGACTAGGGCAAGGTCCGTCGGCCATGTCAGTCAGTCTCCTTACCTTCAACGGCCCGTCGGCCTTCGATCAAGAGCCCGCGTGTATCATCGTCGATCCAGGATTGTTCCAATGCCCAATCGAGTGAGTGTCGCAATGCCTGGTCGTCGAGTTTCGTGATACGACGCCTCAGGCGGATCACGGAGGCCGTGATACTCAGCAAGTACAACATGGTCGCGATTTCTTCCGGAAGCGGTGCTTGCTGGCGGCTGCGGCTCAATTTGGCGAATTCCTTGGTCGATCGCAGAAGTTCGATCGGTGGTTGCGGGTGGTGGAACAGGTCGTCGAAGCTGGCAATAGCCGGGCCTTGTAAGGAATGTAACGTGTCGAGACTCGCCGGCCGGTTAGCTTCGAGATAAGTCAAGTCGAAATCGATCGGTGCGGCGAGTTGATGCTTCCATACGGCCGCCAGCTCGTCCGCATTCCACGGCGGAGTGTCGGTTTCCAGATTCATTAAATCGGCCAATGTTTCCGGCGGCGAGTTTTCCAGATTATCGCTGCTCATCGTGACCTCTATTTATTGTTGCCGGCAAGAATCGATTTGAGTTCCGCAATCTCTGCTTCTATCTCCTCATCGTTCGATGCATACTCGGCCACCACCGCTCGCAACACCCGGGCGAACATGCGCTTGGCTGTAACCAGCAGATTGGCCGCCTGGCTGGGTGATGTCAGTCCGAAACGTTCGACTAGTTCATCATAGTCCATCGGTTCGGATCCTCGGAGCACAGGTCCGAACAAACGCGCGTCGAAAACATTCCAAACGTCCATTCGCTCCGAGCGGTTGCATTCATCCCGCATTCGCTCGATAGTCTCGGCTAGAACCCGGCGCGCCCAGGCTAGCTCGAAAGAGTCTGAATTCCGTGGTGAAGCTTCCAACATCGCCTCTCCTTCTCCCAGCGCAACGATTTGGCCGTCGCCAGGGGAACGCACCTTTGCATTTTTGGCACGGATTTGGTCGATGAGGAATCGGTCCAAGGAAGTCAGTAGTAGCGTGCGGAACTTGCCCAAGTCGGGATTCGCACGACTGATGAGGTTTTTTTCCAGCACCTTTCCGGCCACGAAATCCTGAACCAGGTCCTCTGCCTCTTCTGGGGCTATGCGCTTGCCGTGAACCAGGTGTGCCACAAGGGCCGGAAGATATCTGCCCAAAAGCCGTCCCAAGGCCTCGCTGCCGGCCTTGCCGGCTTGGCCGACCAGTGTCCAGTGCGTCGTGGGGAATCGGGCCTCGGGAATATAACGGTCCATTGGTACGCGGGGGCATGAAATGAGTAACTTCGAGCGCAAATCGACTCTGTCGTAAGTCTAGCATTCATAAGGCCTTTGGCCAAGAACGGTCGCCCGCCTTGGTATTCCTGGGGGGGTAATGCGAAAAATTTCCGATTTTTTCCGCCCGCCCGCGCAGACTCGGTCTCGATACTGCGTAGCTATGGGTGAAAGGACATGAAGCGACAACAAAACTCGGGCAAATCGGCCTGAAAAGCACGTGTCCAAAAACCACCAAATTATAGGAGTTAGAACGATGAAGACGCTTATTTTCACCCTGACAATTGCTGGTGCGATGCTCGCCACTTCAACCGCCGATGCCGCCGTGGTTCGCGTAGGAGTCGGACGCGTCCGAGTGGGCGTGCGAACGGCTCCAATCCACCGAGCCTACGTTGCCCCCGTCCGTCGGGCCCATGTTTCCCCGGTAGTGATCCGCCCGATACCCCGGCCCGTGGTTGCTCAGCCCGTGCTTGCCCCACCGTTGGCCCCCCCGGTTCAGCTTGCTCCACCCTTGGCGCCCCCCGCTGAAGTTGCTCCGGCTGAAGCCGCCCCTGCTGAAATTGCACCTGCTGAAGCCGCACCGGCGATGATTCCCCCTGCGGTTGCCCCGGTGGTTGCACCAGTTGTAAAGGTTGTGCCGGCTCGTCCCGCCGTACGACCGGCTGTCATCCGCCATCACCGTTACCACATCTGGCATGCAATCCACTAGTCGCAACGTGAAGCCGAATTCTCATGAATAAACCGAAAATACTGCTAATGAAACAGCAAGCCCACGGCTTTTGCCAGTGGGCTTGCTGTTTTTCTGTCACTTTCGTTTCTATTCACCAAGATGACACTATTGTGTATCCTGGAATTCGCCCAGAGGCTCACGACGATCGATTCCCGCCGCAGTGACACCGGATCGCCGCGCCCTGCGTTGTCTTCTGTTACTCGTGTGAGTCTCGTGCGAACTGCGCTCTGAGTTCGACTCGCGTTGGCTCGCGCGGCACGGAGGAGAAAGGGCCGGGCATGACGGTGCCGGCTTGTCGCAGTCGGTCGAAAAAATCGTGGGTGATCCCGTCTACCGCGGGGCATTCCGGGATCGGTTCCGCGGCCGACCAGGTGAACTCCAGTGTCTTGGTGTTAAAGGTCGCCCGGACGGTGGCTGCCACGCTGTTCCGATCCCAGCCGTGCTTGGCGCGCCACGCGGCCAGGTCGAACGGTCGGTTAGGTGTGACGAAGACGTTGTGGTCCGACATGTTATCGGGATCTGATATCGAGAGCATTGCGTCGCCGAGGAAGATGTTGTTCAGGATCTTGTTGCGCTTCGCCGTGGTGGGCCGGCCCAGGACGATTCGGTCTTTGCAGACCCGCATCAGCAGCGCGTTCTGTGTGCTCTGGCCGACGAAGTTGTGGGCGATGATCAGTTCGTCGCAGTCGTGCTGGTAGATGCCGTTGCCGCGGGTAGCCCAGACGATGTTCGTGTCGACCATGTTGGGCGCTTGAGATGCCTCCATGAATATCCCGCCGTGGGTGCAGTCGATATGGAGGACCACGTTTTGCGTGACCCTCGAGTTGCGGTTGCCGTAGTCGAGCCAGATGCCGGTGGCGTCGATAGAATCGGTAACCAGATTGCGGCGCAGGAGGCAGGAGACGGCCCGGTGGACCTTGAT
>JAFGTN010000268.1 GCA_016934075.1 Pirellulales bacterium | reverse complement strand
TAGAGAAGAGGAACCCGTACTTAGCCGGGAGCATATATGAAGTCGAAGTTGTATCGATATCCGTCGATCCAAAGCCGCCGCAAGCGGTTGGGCTAACAAGCTTTTCATATGTACCCACTAAAATGTACGAAGAACCGTAAAATCTATATTAAATTTTCTCCAGATTGGTAAACGCTCGGGCGGTTCGTCCGCGACCGTCGACCGACACGCCATAGCCCTCGTCAAAGCCTGTCGAACCTAGTTGTTGGGTCCACAGCTTGGCGCCGTCAGTGTCGTACTTGGTTAGAAACATGTCGTCGTAGCCCATGTTGGTGTTGCCGTCGAGGTCGTCGCGGGTGCTTCCGGTGACATAGGCGTTACCGTTGCGATCGACCGACACGTCATAGCCCTCATCGAAGAGGACCGAAACCAGTTGCTGCGTCCACAGCATATCGCCATTCGTGTCGTACTTGGTCAGAAACATGTCCGCGTATCCTGCGTTAGTGTTGCCATCGAGGCCGCTGTAAGTGCACCCGGTGACAAAAGCATTGCCACAGCTGTCAACCGAAACGCTATAACCACCGTCGTTGCCATATAAACCCATTTGTCGTGTCCACAACTTGGCTCCATCAGTGTCGTACTTGGTCAGAAACATGTCCTCTTGGCCCGCATTGGTGTTGCCATCGAGACCGCCCCTGGTGATTCCGGTGACATAGGCGTTACCATTGCCATCAACCGACACGCCAGTACCGTAGTCATAGCTGGATGTGCCCAGTTGTCGCGTCCACTCGACAACGGGGTATTCGGCTTGTGCCGTCGCCGACAAGGCCAGCGCCAAAATAACAATCAACCATTTCACTTGAATATTCTGACTCATCCGTAATCCCCTCTTTGTTGTGTCAAATTCATCAAGCTGCCGTGCCAGCAACTATAGCCGACATCACCTGAACTAACATCAACATACACTAAGGATTCGACACTACCTTGTCAAGCAAACTGCAGAAGTATTATACCCAAATGGAGTGTTCAGGGGGGGGGGGTATATTGACGTGCAAGCATGCAAGTCTTTTTACAGCAACGCTTTGGTGGTTCTCTGGCGATTGAAAATATTTTTTGCGTTTGCATGAATAAATCCGCTCCAACGCTAAATTTCCATGACGGTTCACACGGCACTCGCGTGGATTAGTAAGATAGGACCCGAGTTTTTCTTAAGGAGGATGGAGGATGAATGACTGAAAACAAAGACTCACCGGACGATCTTTACCCGTTCGCCAAAACTCTTGTGTGGTAACCGGTGAAGAATCCGGAACGTGGACGCAGCCAGTTATTGACTCGAATAGGGTAATCTGAGCCGCAAAATACCGAATAAGCTAGATGTGTTCTGCTCTGTAGAAAACACTAATGTTAAAGAAGATCATGTTGTTCACGGCAAGTCCAACAACTTCGCCGTAGCGTCTTTCGCGGACCACTCGAAAACGTCGGTATGGCCCGGCCAACGGATCCGAGCTAATCGTTTTCCCGCCACCGACTCGAACTTCACCTTCGGCTCCTCCACCCCGGCGGGCAGAGGCAACAGCACCGCAAAGAACCTTGGTTCCACATCGCGGACGGTCGCCCGAAAACGGGGAAACTCCGCCGGACCGTGATAGTCCTCCGGCTCGAAGACGTCGGTTGAAAGCGTCGGCTTCGATTCGGCGTCCACGTGAACCACGAGTCGAGGCTTGGCGCTCTCGGTGCGCACCAACCGCATCGCTCCGTAAAGCCGGCCTGCCTCCGCCTCGACGAACAACGGATCTTCCCCGGCATCAGCAAAGGCGGGCGCCGCCTCCCTATCCCGAGTCAGCAACAGGCAATCCACCTGGGCTCCCGGCTCGCGCATTTGCAGGGTGAGCTTGTGCTTCCCGGTCGCAAGCTCGTAGCTCACCGGATCGCGCACCACGCCCGCGCCGACCTTCCTCCAGGTCCAGTTCTTGCTCCAGGGCATGTGCCAATCGATCCGACGACCGTCATCCATTCGCACGAAGAATGAATCGGCCTGGCCCGGGGCGTCATCCTGCGTCCGAACTCTCGCCCACAGCACATACTCCCCGGGCTCGGTGATTTCAAAATCCAAGACACAGTAGCCGCCGCCTTGGGCCAGGTCGAAGGGCGTATCCACATAGCCGTCTCCCGACGTATCGATCGGTTCAAAGGTTGCCCTCTGGCCGTCAAAGGTCACAATCGTCT
Source organism: Pirellulales bacterium (assembly GCA_016934075.1). GTDB lineage: Bacteria > Planctomycetota > Planctomycetia > Pirellulales > Thermoguttaceae > JAFGTN01. The sequence goes on along the minus strand of JAFGTN010000268.1, from coordinate 3,667 downwards.
GCTTGGGGACCATCATTTGCCAGGTGAAATCGTGAGGTTGGTCGTCTTTGCGGATGTCGTCCATCACAACGGCGTAAGCGGGGGCATCGTTGCGGGGGTAGACGAAGAAGGCGTGGCGTTTTGCCCGCTCGACAACCGTGCCCGGATCACCCCTGTTGTTTCGATTGTAGGCTTCCGTGCAGTCGGCCAAGGCATACCCATAACGATCGTTGTTCGAGTATTCGGTGATCGCGCCGTTCGTGCCCCAACCGGCCCCCGACAGAGCTTGCCCTTTGCCGTCGATGAGCAGGCAACTATGGCCGATCGTCTGGCCCCGTCCCTTGGGCTCGTGTTCGTTGGCATATCCTGGGTCCACGGCCCAGCGATGCCCGAGCCCGTAGAGCGTGAAGTGGCCCTTGTCGGCCTGGTTGTGTGTCACGGGATGGTATGGCCCGGCCTCGATGGAGAACATGACGTCGCGATCCGTCCAGCCGGTCCGCCAGACACACAGCCCGCGACCGCGAAAATGCCGCGCGTTTGGCACGCCTGCCGCCGGCGGATCCAGGGGCGCGACGTCGTTATCCCAGAGGATCCGCAGGAAGCTGTTGTCGGCCCCCGTCTCCTCCCACAGCCACTTGTAAAGCCCGTTGTGGCAAGCGGCCGCCAGTTTCAGGACGGTAACATTCGATCCCCGATACGACGAATCGTTCCTTGCATCATACACTCTCTCGCCCGGTAGCATGGACAAGGCATAGTAGTCGCCGAGTTTGCGGAAGGTCGGATGGTCGAAGAGGTTTCCTCTTCCGCTGCGCAGGAGGGCGTCGGCAAAGAGCACCGTGTTCGACAATCCGTAACCCGAGTAGCCCACACCTTCGAAATACGCTCCCTCTTCGTCGAAACCGGTAGTCAACCATCGGTCGATGATCTTTTTGCACTCGGCGAGCCAGCCGTCCACGCGGTCGGGATAGGCGTCGCTCAACGCCAACGCCAGGCAGCCGGCCGAGCCGCCGTTCACACCGTTGTAGTTATGGACCTTGTACCACCACGACTTGGGATTGTTGAACTCGGCGACGAAGAAATCCAGATACTCGGTACAGGCACTCGCCACAACCGTGCGTTGTTCGTCGTCCAACTGATCGGACAGCAGGTCATAGCCCATGGCCAGGCCTCGCATCACGTCGCCCCGGCCACCGGCGAATCCCCTGGAGACGAGCGGGTTGGTGATCGGATACTTTTTGACGGTCGCCAACAAGAGTGCCGCCCCATGCCGTCCCAACTCCTGCCGGCCCGTGAGTTGGTAGGCGACGCCGATCGCCTCCATCCGTTTCGTCAGGGTCCCTCCCACACGATGGACGAGCAAGGCATTGTGCCGTCTCTGATTGATATACTTGCCCTTTTTTGGCAACGGATAGGGATCCGCCGGATCGGCATACCGGGGCGACTTGGGATCGCAGTAGGCCTCGGCGTTATTCAGAATCCGCCTCCAGATTGGAGCAAACTCCGGTTGGGTGATCCGCTCGCGCAGTTCGGGGATCTGCGATCGGCAGAAGAGCATCTGGGGAGAGTCGGCCCGGGCGGTGGCGGCGGCGACTAGCAAGAGGGCGAGTGCCAGGCAGGCACGGATGTTTTCGATCTTGGCGTTGGGAATATGCATAGTGGTGTAGATTTCTCCGGGAGTCATGCAAACGAACTGCGGAAGGTCGTAACCTCCTTTTATACCAATTCCAGTTTGAAATGGCGCTTCACCGCGTGTTTACCCTTCGGGAAAACACGCTACTTTTCTGATTATCGACGCGCTATTTGAAGCTGAAACACGTATTATCCATATTTTATCGCAATATCCATAAAGATGATTTTGTATTTAAGCTTGCCATCGATCATGGTGACTTGGATATCGTTATTTCCGTTTTTCACAATATCAAAAGGAACCACAAAGGCACGGTATTGACCTTCTTCTCCAAGAAGGTTTTGGTACGGGGTTTCATACGGCTCCGAGCGATCCGACGTTTCTTTGAGCGACACGCGATTGAAAGTCACCGCCCACTTGCTGTCGCCTAGCAATTTGTCACTTTCGATCCGAAGCTTCCCATTCTGTTTCCAGCCGCCGGTCGGTTCCGCCATGAACATTTTAATGGATTGAGTTACCCCCTTGGTAAATTCTTTTGGCAGTTGTCGCGTTTTCGAAGGAGGTGTATTCCCTGCTTTAGTCAAAATGTAATGCTGATCTTGTTGTGCGATCCACGCTTTGTCGCCGAGATGTTTAAAGATATGGAAAGGCGGTTCGTGGAAGGGCCCTCGGCCCGGCACGCCATTATCTCGATAGTACGCAAAGTTAAACATACTCACGCCCGTGGCCCCTTGTGCGTAGGCAAGATGCGCCGTGGTATAAAATTGATTCTCCGTGGCCCTCCTGAATGTGAAGCTGCCGTGCCTGTGTTTCGCGACATTTTTGCCCGACTGGATGATGTGGTTCATCTCGATGTAGACGGGCGTATCGGGGATTAGCTTGACGATTTTACCAAGATCGTTTTGCGGTTCCATGAAGAAAAATCCGGAGAGATTCACCATATCAACACCGGCGGAAACCAATTGCCGCACGTCGATTCCCAATGCGTCATGGGTATCTAGGTACGAAGGGATCCTGACGCAGAGCCATTTATGCTCCCCGGGCTTGGAGCTGTCGTCGAGAGCCTTTCGGACCTTGGCGACGAAACGGGTCATAATCTCTTTGCGTTGCTCCGGCGTGGTTCGCTCGAGTTGAAAAAGGCTACAGTGTCTAAGAAAGTCCAACTCAAAGCCGTCAATATCATAGTTGTCGATGATCTCTTTCATTAGGGCGAATTTATAGTCCCGTACTTCGGGGATGGCCCAGTTTTGAGCGCGTTCGTACCAACTCTTCGGATTCGGACCGATACGGTACTCCGGATGCTCCATGTAAAATTGGCCCATCACATCGCCGCTCCACCCCGGCTCTTCGCTCATCATGCGACCGTGGGTATCGTTGAGCCGATAGGAGATGAAAGGCGCAAGACCCTTTTTTCTGCACCGCTTCACGAAAACCTCGACAATATCGCCGCCACTGAGTAGGTACTTTTGATGGCTCGTTGGTTGCCGGCCCGTGAAGTCGCAGAACCACTCGATCCAATCCGGACACACTTTGCTCTGCCACCAAGGCACCCAACCGACCCCGGGCTGCAGGAGATGAACCTCGACACCAATGCCGGCCGTCTCGTCAATGGTCCCTTCCAATAGTTCCGAAGAAAACGGAAGCCGCTTAGTCCGGCCCGGCTGCACACATCCGGTGCAGTTGTATGTATCGTTGCTATAAAGCACCCTGAAAGGAGCTTTGGGTTTTGGGGCCGCGGCCTTCTCGGCGAAAGCAACATGGAGGCACGACAGGGTAAGTGCCATGGAAAGGCAAATGGTTTTCGGAAGGGACATTGGGGATAAAATCTTTCGTTTAGGGTTAACGAAACGGTTCCCGGACCGAATGGCACTTCAGATTGGATTAGCGCGGAACCGGGGTATTGGCAGGTGTTGGCAAGGAGGGATTTTTAGGGGAATTCTGGATGAATTAAAGGTGTCCGGTATCTTTTTTTAGGGTTCTTGGGATAATTTAGTGGCCGATAATGGCCTAACATCTGTGATTGGCGTGCTTCGCACGAGGTTTTTTAAGGCATGGGCTAAC
>JAFGTN010000267.1 GCA_016934075.1 Pirellulales bacterium | reverse complement strand
GCTCCCAGCCTGAGACTTGGTCGGTCAGCCAGTCGCTGGGGCCGGCGCCACCGGTAAAGGATCTACCGCCCATCGAGGTTTTACCTGACCATCAGCGATTGCAACCGATTCTGCTGCTGGGTATAGGAGGGACCGGTGCCCGAGTGCTGAGAAAATTGCGAGGTAGAATCAACGACCGCTATGGCAACATCGACATCCCGTCCATAAAGATGATGATGATCGACACGGATCCAAACACCATTTCCGATGCCATGGCTGGAGATCCTCATACGGCACTAGCAGCGGAGGAGACATTGGTACTGTCGTTGCGACGCCCGCAGCAATACCGATCCAACGCCCAGAAACACCTCTCATGGCTCAGCCGCCGCTGGCTTTACAACATCCCGCGTTCGCTGAAGACAAAGGGTCTCCGTCCCTTGGGCCGACTGGCCCTGATCGACCACGCCCCGGTGGTATTGGAACGACTCCGGGAAAACTTGTCAGACGTGACTGCGCGGGACGCTCTGGCCGCGTCCGCGAAGGCTTTGGGGGTTGCTGCCGGTGACCGGACACCACGTGTGTATATTGTGGCCTCGATTTCCGGCGGTACCGGAAGCGGTATGGTGCTCGATGTTGCGGCTATGACGCGAAAAATCCTGGAAGAACTCGGTTTCTCCGACGAGCGTCTGCTGGGTATGCTCACGCACTCCACCAGTCGCCGGCCAGAGGAGCACGACATGGCTGTGGCTAACGCTTATGCCTGTCTCGGCGAACTTCATCACTACCATCGAACAAAAAGTTATCCGTGTCACACCGCCTGCCAATTGTCCGTTACCGACAAATACACTTCTATCTTCAGACACACTTACATGATCCCGCTCGGCGAGCAGATGGACGAACAACAGTTCGACAATGCCACTGATGCCATCGCTCAATACCTTTATCTTGATGCCGTAACACCGGCCGGGGTCTTCTTCGACTCACATCGGGCATCAGAAGAGAACACATGTGATGATCCCACCGATTCAGTACACCTGCGAACATTCGGGATGACACAGGTCGGCTGCTCCGCTGGAGATTTACCCGCAATCGCCACCGACGCTGTTTGCCGTAAAGTGGTTGCGCTATGGCAGGGGGACAATTCATCGGTAGATAGTGAAACCGAGCAAGCTGCCTGTCAACTTGCAGACAAGCAGCAGATCGACTTGCATGCATATGTTTCCCAAGCTTTGGATGTCGTTAGTCGCGAATTTGGCGAGAATCCGAAAACATCTTTATGTACCCCAGACGCGGAACATAATGACGGCGCTTCTTCGGCTTGGATGCTATTGCACAACACACTGGACAAGCTGGTAAGTAAGCGCTCTTTCGATCCCGGTCACGAGGATGTGTCGGATAGGCTGGGAACAGCCCTGGAGAGGTCACTGAACGAAATGGCCGCAAGGCAGGGATCTGCCGTGTCAGAGTGGATTCTCAAATGGGCAAACGAGTCTTTGTCCGGTGTGGCCAGTGCCCGAAGCGCTAACGAATTGTTCACCAAGCGTATGCAGGATATGGAATTCGATATCCGCCAGTTGCTTAGTACGGTCGGAACCCAGATTGACCAATTACAGACACTAATTAAAAAATCGGGAACGCCAAATCCGGCCGAGGAAAAATCCAGCCGAGGATGGAAGCTTTTCAAGAAACAACCCGCACCCGGAGAGCAGTTACGGCTACAGTACTGGCGGTTGCGGATTGCGCGGATGATACTCGACAAAGTGGTCGATGCTCTGCGAGTCGTTCGTCAACATACGGTCGTCGCGGGAGACCGGCTGGGAGATCTGAGCCATGTGCTCAACCAACTAGCCGACCAGTTTCCCCAGGACAGAAGCCCGGAGAAACTGGCCGCGGGAGATAATATTCGAACAGCAGAGACTGAAAGCCCACAACAGGCCATTGCTCGCGAAGTGTATTCCCAAATCAATAGTTTGGCTGCAGATGTCGATCGACAACTCCGGGTCGGCTTGCTTGCTGAACACGGGCTGCGGGAAATTTTAGGCGAGCATGAAAGTCTCCAACATTTGACGGCCGGGCTGCGGAATAATTCGCGTGCGGCCGTAATGCAGGCCCTCAAACAACTCGGTGTTGTACGATTGATGCTCGATCCCGAAGAAGATCACCACGATGTAAGCGGTCAGTTGAGCATAGCCGAACAACACGCCCAGCCGGCCTTGATCGCTTGCGGCGGGGGCCGTCGTCTTCTCGTTGTCAGGCCCGATGGTGAATCGATCAACATCCCCACCACCAATGAAAACTCCGCCAACCTAACGCCCTCGATTGTAACCGATTCGGATAGCAATCTGACCATTTGTCAGGAAATGACTGGATTGTCGGCCCGTCGCGCGGCGGTAATGCTAATCGACTGTCGTCCTGACTACGAACAGGTCGCTTCGCGCCTACATACTCGAATCGATGTCGACTGGACCAACTTCGATTTGTCGTAATGCAGCATCGCGCGATGATGACCGCTTGCGAATATCTTACCAACGGACTGCTAGTTTACGCCAATCACTTATCACTCCACTGATTTCCGGCCCCCATTGAGAGGATACTTCTTTTATTTGAGAGTTTCACTAGCCCCCTGCCACAACTTAACTCGTACTCCCTCTCGAAGAACCCGGCTGGGATAGAGTGTCCCGCGCCAGACCACGCCACCACGGCGGAAACCCAGCCAGGCAGCACGAAAAGAAAAGGCAAGATTCAGCATGGCCGCAACCGGTACCAATAAGCCGGGAAAGATCGGCCGCCGGGCCCAGCGATGCATGGCAATAATTGTGGAAATACCAACCAGCATAGTCATGGCTCCCGCAACTTGCAGCTGCGGCATACCACAAAGAAGCACCGCGATAAAAGGTGACAGTTCCAGAAACGACAGCAGCGAAATCATACCAACAAGCCTCAAGGGATTGCAGTGTCCCAACGACGAGTAGCCCTTTTCGGCACCGCGAGCCATCTCGGCAACAGAGTTATACCAGTGCAGCCCAACAAGATCGCGCCCGTGTGCCACGGCCGAATGGGCGCCCGAACATTTCATCATCAGTCCCAATCCGACGTCATCGGCCACTTCCAATCGCAACCACTCGAAGCCATCGGTTTTTTCAAACGTTTCTCGGCGGACCAGATTGAAAGCACCCACGCCGGCATAGGCCGAAGATTTAGGATTCTCAACAGCCCAGGCTCGCATGCTCACCAGGAATATGCGGAAAAAAGCCGAGATGGCGATATCGGTCAAAAGCGTCGATGGCCAGGCGTCGGGGATCAAGGCCAGATGATCGAGACGGCGGTTTTCGGCATAAGCCACAGCGCGGCGGAGTGTGCCAGGCGCCAGGTGCACGTCAGCATCGGTGAAGAGGACCCATTGTCCGCTTGTTCGTTCGAAACCGTGGCTCAAGGCGTTGACCTTACCCAGCCAGCCGTCCGGCAACTCGGTGATATGCACTGGCTTCACACGTTTGTCCGTGGCGGCCGCATTGTTAACAATCTGCCCCGTATTGTCTGTCGAGCGGTCGTTGATTAAAACGATCTCGATATCCGGATAGTCCTGAGCCAATACGGTTTGGATGGCATTCCAAAGTGTATGCCCCTCGTCGCAGGCCGGAATCACGACCGAAAGCCTGGGCCAGGACGGCGATTCATCGACATCTATATCTTTGAGAATTGTAGTGCGGCGGATGGTAATCCACGAACCCACCGCCAGCCAGAGCCAGTAGATGCAGCCGATCGATACGTATATGGCAAAAATGATTTCCGTCGCGCTCATTTCTTTGCCTTAGCATCGGACGGCTTATTATTTTCGGTAATTTCAATCGGGCTGGCGTCGGTGATTTTCAACACCACGGCGTTGGGCCATTTGCGATCGTTATAGATGCGTTGTGCCCGCATGGCGTCGATTTCCAATCCGGCAGCGGTTTGTTTCCATTTTGTGGAAGCGTCCGTTTTGGGCGAGTATTCGAGGTTGCGGTTATTGTGTCCCAATACGCGGACGGTCGTTTTGGGACCGGCTTTTACCGAGCGCAAGATAAACTTACGCCGTTTGCCGATAGGCCATTGGGGATTGGTCACTATTGCATAGACCGTGTTTTCACCACGTTTCTTCGTGAACCAGATATTGTCTTCACGGTTGGTAATCCAAGGTTCCACGCCAAAAACCGCATTGTGGTTGATGAAATTCCACAAACCCAGTTCACGCATGCGGTCGTTCTGTTCGCGTGGGATGAGACCGTTTGGACGGGGGCCGATGTTCAACAGGAAATTGCCGCCTTTGGCGCGGGTTTCAACGATGCGACGTATCAATTCGCCGCCTGATTTGTAGTTTTCGTTGGTGGGCTTATACTGCCATTGCGTACCCATCGTCATGCACGATTCCCAAGGCGCCTTGATGGTTTTACCCGGCACGTACTGCTCGGGCGTAAGTATGGCGCCGCGCGTAATAACCACGTTGGGCTGCAGTTTCCAAGCAAGATCGCGAATGCCCTGGGCCACGCCGTCGATGAAAAAGATGTCGATCGGTCCGTAGTTTGTAAACAACTCGCGAGTTTGAGCCAGGTTGTGTTTCATAAGCTCGGGGTTTTCCAGCGGCGACGAACCTTTACCTTTGCGAGTGATATTGATTCCTTGCTTGTGCAACATCCAGAAATCATCTGGCGAAAAATACACGCCTACGGCAATTCCTCGTTTACGCAGAGCCGTGAACAACTCGGCGGTAACATCGCGTTTGAAGGGCGTGTTAGTAATGCAAAATGGAGTGGTAGCCGTGTCGAACATACAGAAGCCTGAATGGTGCTTTGTGGTAAAAACCACGTATTTACATCCGGATATTTTAGCCAGGTCGGCCCAATCGTCGGCGTCAAACTGCTTGGGATTGAATGTCTTGGGCAACTCTTCGAAGAAGCGGCGACAATAGTCTTCGTCGGCGCCGACCAGCGAATGACTGATTACACATCCCAACTGCGAATCGACACTCCAGTGAATGAAAATGCCGAATCCCAGGTTCCTGAACCACTCGACACGCTTGGGCTTGTTGCCGATCGCCGTCTGTTCGTTGACCGACTTGATTTGAGCCGTCAACGGTTCGGCGCAGAGACATAGTAGGATAAAGAAGGTGCTTGGTGCGATGATAAGGTTGCGAGCATGCGGGCGCATGATGATTGCTCCTGGAATGCGGTTGTTTCATAAATGGACTTTTGCAAAATAGTGAGTCAAGGGCACTTAGATATAAATTGGCGGCGCAGTCGGCAATTTATATCGAAACGTCACAGTGATGTTAACTTGTCATCTGTCAATGAATTAGTGTCAGTCAAGGCACATGTAAAATAAACCTTCGCTTCGCAAAGCTTTCTTTTACATATGCCCTTGACACGCAATTTTGCAAAAGTCCAATCATAAACGAAAAAACGTCCGCCGGCCGCTTGCATGAGAATCGCATTCAAGAAGCGATTTACACGGCTTTAACGAGCATCGGAAAAGGCCATGCCTTCGATTTCGACCAGCAATTCGGGGCGGCAGACGTCGGCCACCGCGTAAATTGTGGGCAACTCGCCGAGACGTGCTTCGCAAACAGCCTTGACCTGATCATAATCTTCTCGACGTTTGATGTACACCCGGGCGATTGCCAGATCATCGAGAGTTTGTCCGCCCCCTTTGAGAGAGTGTCGCTTGAAATTGTCGGGCGATATTAATGCGGCGATATTATCGAGTGTTTGATTGGTTTGTCCCTTGACATCGCCAATATAGCGGCTTTCCGAGTCAGTGATACTGGCCGTGCCGGATACAAAAACCGTGTCGATGTTGCCGATACGTACGGCCATGGCCCGAGCGAATTTAGGACTCTCGGGACTGTATACGGCCGCATAGTCGAAAGCCGCTACCTGGCGGGGATTTTCCAGGGGAGTCAAGAAAACGTCATCGCGTTTGGTGGCCAGAGCCACGCAACTCATCAATATACCGCGACCATCGGTGCCAATGCCCGTGCTGGCCGGATATACGACAGTACCTGGCGCGACCGATGCGTGGTTGTTCCCGAAATGGAAGGGTTTAAAGAAATCGGTACGTGCGCGGTTGAGTTCCTTGTAGCGCTGTGTTTCTTTTTCGGGGCCCACGATATCGCCCAGATAGAGCCAGGTGCGAACAATCTGATCGAATTTGGCACCCGCGCCGGTAAGCCTGTCTTGCATTTGCCCAAAGGCGCTTTTTGAGCAGTCATAGACCGAGGCTGAAGGCGATTGAGGCGAAATCTGACCACAATGGATCCAAGAGACATCGTTGTGGCTGGTGACGACTACGTTTTCTCCGAGGTGCTCGATGCGAACGTCATTCTTACCACGCGCCACACCGAGAGCCTCGATGGCGAGGTGATTGCCGGCGCAAGGTGATTGTGGAATGTATGAGGTAACCGGAATCCGATCGCCGTAGAAACGGTTGATGATCTCTCGGCAAACGGGAATCTTTTCGGCATCGTCGATAAAAACGGCCTGCTTGACGATCGTTCCGGCGGGTCCCTTGTCGTCGATTACCTTCGCAATTGTTTGCAAGGCGTCGAGAGTTTGCTCTTCGAGCGAACCGCTTTGTTGCGGTACGGCAGCGGCGAAAACGTGGCTGACTTCACCGAGTTCTACTACAGAGTAGCCTATACCATGGCTGGATTCTTTGCGGATCATGAGAGTGTCCTGGTAGGGGCAGGTGATGGAGGCGTGCATTTAGGCGTGCGTGACTTTTGGTGTGAGTGTGGTGGGATTTGACCGCCGTTAATGACGACGACAACAATCATTGTCGAGTGGCAGTTATTGCTATAGACAATCTGTTTAATAAACCCCAGTTTGCGGTGGGAGTTGCGTTATTCTCAGAAAATAATTCTGTTTTTATAGTCATTGCCGCATTAGCCCTATTCTCACATATGTCATTGAATACCTCAACCACTTTTCACGCAATAATGATGGAAACCATATCGTGGTTCGAGTTTGTATCGATTGCGGGAGATGAGATACCTGCCGTACTCAAGGCCATCTACGAGTTTTGGGGTAATATTTTCCCGGCGATTAGGGTAGCCATTGTGGCAGTTTAAGACACTTATTGACCTGAAAAAGGTTCATGTGGAGGTGCTATACAGAGATAAGTACCCCGTAGTTCAGAACTTCGCAAGCTTCACCTGGGTTATATGATACCCATATTAAGCGGTATATGCCTCTCGCAAAATGGATATCACAACCACCTGCTTACCAACCGATATCAGCTACTTCAGGCGACTTGTATTTGTCACGAAAGTACTCACGAACCGCCGTTTGCACGGCCTCGGGCACGGTGGGTTTGTAATTCGTAACAAGATCGTCGACTGTTTGCCGCGCTTTTTCAAGCATGCTGGGCACACCGCCTACATATCCGCCCGAGAGATCCAGGTGCTCGCTGTCGAAAAACTCTTCGCCGCGGAGCATCTCGATCGTGAGATCATCGGTAAGAAAATTTCCGCCTGGACCCGTCTTGCGAATCGAATCGACAGCCAATTTCCGTTCGCTTGTGTCGACACCTCGTGCGACGTACTCGGCCATGTCGATCATGCCGCACTGCATGACGATCTGCTCGGCACTCATGCCGTTGGCGTTATGCAAGCTCCCAAGGCCGCTAATTAGGTTTTGACCGCCGGCCACTGAAGATAGCAGGTACATCATGCCCTCGGCTCCATTTTGAACATCCGCTCGAGGAACCATCGTTCCGGCCGCCTCACCACCGATGGGCAATCCGTAATGTTTAGCCATTTGAGTGCCGATCAGCTTGAAGAGCATTTTTTCGGTTCGATAGTAGAGGTCGTGGCCGGACTTCATATCCGTAACCGAAGGACCGACAGTGTAAAGAACCGGATGTCCCGGTTTGTATACCTGCGTGATCAGCACCAGAAGCAATGATTCGACATTGGCCAACAATCCCGTGCCGGCCACGCTGTAAGGCGAAGTGGTGCCGGCCATTGGGCAAACCGTCGGTATCAGAGGATAGCAGCGCTGGATGCCGCTCTTGATGATCTCCACATTCAACCCGTGCAGTTGTAAAGGAGTGGTAATAGCCACGGCCAATGACAAAAACGGAGTGACGGCGGCATCCAAGCCGGCCGCCCCGGTGATTACATCCATCAAGTCCATCCAATCTCGGCAATCTTCGGCGGAAGCAGGCATTGCCGTGATGTGTTTCGTGGCATGACAGAGGAATATTTCCTTTGTTTTATTGTAGCAATCCGGCTCCGGTACATCGGCCACGGGACATTGCATGCGCATCATGGCATCGACCCGGTCGAGCGATTCACCCAAAATGGTATGCCGTCTGACATCCTCTAGTACCGGCGGACGCGGTCCCTTATCGTGGTCGATAATAAAGGGATCGAGAATCAACGATAGATAGTAACGATTGTCTCCACCGATCTCTAACTTCCGGCCGCCTATGCCCGTGGCGGGAGCGACGGGGGGAGCTGCAGCAATAAGTTCATCAACCATTTTCGCGGGGAATCGCACGCGGCCCGAAGCCTCGTCGACTCGAGCACCCGCCCCTTTGAGCTTCAAGAGCGCTTCGTCATGAGAAATCACGACGCCGATGTTTTCGAATATTTCCAGCGTTTTCTCATGTATCCGCTCGATTTCCGCGTCACTCAATACACTCAACAACATCTTGCTCATGGCGTCTGTTCTCCAACTTGAAAAAGGTACAAGGTGTGACGATGAGCGGATCACTTTATCGAACGCGCCAACCACATGCAAGAGTCATAATAGCCGTTTTCGGAAAATGCGTGAATCAATCTGGTTCATAGGCGAACCGGCCACGGATGCATGCAAAGATATATGCTTTTCTGGAGACCTATGGGATGTTGTTCTCACAAATAATCTAACATGCTCGCATCACCATAATCGATCGATACAAGGTAGCTGCCTGAATCCGCTCCAACCTGATTCGCATATCAATGTTATAACCGTGGGTAAAGAATTCCACGCACGCGGAGAACACTGAATACAAAATCAATCGTTACCCCTTAATCACACAATCAATGGATAAATGCACAACTCAGATTGTATATTACACGTATTGGGCAGAGTTTTTCAAATGAACGCAAATATCATATCTACCAGCACTTATGGCACAGATTCTGCCATTTGACACTAATCTTTTAGGGATCATGCTGTGACTATTGACGGGACGTTGTGCAAAGATGTATCCTATTGGTTACTACATGTATAGCAAGAGGAAATTTTCCCAGACAGGGATACTATAAGATGAATGAAAAAGCAATTGAATTCGAATTGCACGCTACCCAGCAACCAAAACATGAACGCCTAAGACACTACTTGATGGGCGAGTTGGAGGCCGGACGCCTCAAGCCCGGACAGGCGGTTCCTTCCGAGATGCAGCTTGCACAAATGCTGGAAGTCTCGCGGACAACCGTGCGACAAGCGATGGCCTCCATGGATCGCGATGGACTGATCCGCAGGATCCAAGGTAAAGGCACTTTCGTTCACGACCAGGCCTATTCCCGCTTAAAACGAGGCCTTGACGTTTTCGCGCTGGTTGTTCCGGAAACGCTTGCCGGATATTACCCATCGTTGCAGAGCGGCTTCGAATCGGTAGCAAGCGAATCACAGAACCAGGTGATCGTCTGTAGCACGAAAAACAGCATCAGCCGCCAGGCCGAAATCATCTTGCAGCTTCTCGATAAAAAAGTGGCGGGTGTTGCAATAGTTCCCACTTCCTGGGCTCCTACGCCCGCCTACCAGATTCGTCAGTTTCAAGAGCAAGGTATTCCCGTGGTCTTTTGCCACCGTCGCGTGGAGGGTATAAGTGCGCCTGTCCTGCATTTCAGATTCAAGCAGGTAGGTCGCATGGCCGGCGAGGCGTTTGCAAGTCACGGGCACAGGCAAGCGGCGTTTTTCGTACATCGAGCGAGCGATGCCAGCGCAAATTATGAAGCCGGATTGCGCACGGCCATGCGAGCTCACGGCGGCGATCTTCTTGAGCGGCACATTTACCGCGGCTCGCAAAGTACTCCAGAATTATTCGAGCAGGAAGACGCCATGCTGGAGGCTTTAGAGCGAATGTTGTATAGCCCCAAACCACCAACCTGCATCATGACAAGTTTCGATTCGGTGGGCGAAGTGGTCTATCTGCTTTTGAACCGTCTCGGCATAAATGTGCCGGAGGATGTTTCGCTTGTCAGTTTCGGCGGTACGCATCGCAACAGCGGCATGCTCCGCAGAATTACCTCGGTGGCTGTGGACGAAAGCGAAATCGGTCGCCGCGCCGCCGGACTGCTAAACGAGATGCGATCCGGTATCCGGTCAATCGACAACGACGAAGAAATCCTTATGCCGCTGGTGTTAAGCGACGGACAAACATTAGGCAATGTGACTCAACATCGCAAAATATTGATCGACAACTGAAATAGATACTACAGGATGCTCCTCCATGAGGACAGCAATGATTGTTTTGGTCATCTCCTTGGCAGCGTGCAAGATATGCTACGGAGAGGAATTGCCGCTAGAGAAAACTGTAGTTTTTTCAGCGAATAAGAAAGGTTACAAGGAATATCGGATTCCCGTTCTGCTGGTGACCAAACAAGGAACGTTATTGGCGATTACCGATGCCGGACGGACGGACTCCGACTGGGGCGACCGAGATCTTTTTTTGAAACGGTCTTCCGACGGTGGCAAAACCTGGTCGAGTATCGAAGAGGTTCAAGTAGAGAAGAAGCACACTTGCGGCAATCCTTGTGCCATTATAGATAAAAAGAATGGGCGCATTCATCTTCTGTTTTCGCGAAACTACCATCAGGTTTTTTACATATATAGTGACGATGAAGGTAAAACATGGACGGAACCTCGCGAGATTACGGAAGTCTTTCAAAAATTCAAGCCACGGTATTCATGGGATCTTCTTGCCACCGGACCGGGTCGCGGGATAGAAATACAAAATGGCCGTTTTAAGGGACGCTGGGTAATGCCTATATGGCTTACTTATAAGCACAACACCTATCGAGCCGGCATAATATATTCGGACGACCGTGGAAATGCCTGGAAACCCGGTGGTCTTAGTGATGGCGCCATCAATGTTAATGAAAATTTCGTTTACGAAACCGGCGACGGCGTATTGGTAATGAACATGCGGGCGCAAAAGAAGAAACAATTGCGACGGCGTTTCGTGGCTCAAAGTAATGATGGTGGATTGACCTGGACAACTTCTCAAGCAGCAGAAGAGCTTCCTTGCCCTGTATGTCATGCATCGGGAGTCCGTTATGAATCAAAGAAGCGACAATCGGACGGCTTTATATTGTTCGTCAATCCGGCCAGTGAAAAGCAGCGTAATCAGCTAACGGTCCGTCTAAGCCGAGATAATGGCAAGACCTGGCCATTCAGCAGGCTCAGCCATGCCGGGCCTGCGGCATACTCCAGCATAAACTTGCTGCCGGACGGCGATATCGGATTGCTCTATGAAGGTGGCGAACGCCACCGCTACGAAAAAATGTTTTTTGTACGTTTTCCCATTGCTTGGCTCGAAAATCAGAGCGGCCAAAGATGATAAGAATAGATTCGCACGAGGAATCATATACCATGACGCGGTGCAGACTTGCACATCCTAAAGCTTTTACACTTGTTGAGCTCCTGGTTGTGATTGCCATTATCGGAATCCTCATTGCACTGTTGCTACCGGCTGTCCAGGCAGCGCGCGAGGCCGCAAGGCGAATAAGTTGCAGTAACAACATGAAGCAAGTCGGGATCGGACTGCTCAATTATCATTCGTCGTATGAGCAATTTCCAGGCGGGCGTTACCATTCTTATGATGATACTACTTACGGAGCAAAACCGCCGTCTCAAAGTAGTATGGCGCATAGCTGGGGTTGGGCACCGAGAATTCTACCCTTCTTGGAAAACCGAACATGGGCCGATGCGTTCGATCTTTCTAAAACGTGGTATGAAACGCCGAACCGGGAAGTCGTGAAGAATCGTATTCCAGCATTCGAATGTCCGAGCAATCCAAATCTCGATAAGCTCGTGCGCAACACGGGTAATTTGTCTTACATCGATCAAATTTCACAAACCAGTTATGCCGCTACAGCCACCTACCGTGGCTTCACGAGGTCGAATGCCGTAATCTCGCGTGCTTTAACGCACACCGGCGAGGGAGTAATTTTCGGCTTTTCAGGCGTTCATAGAATATCGATTCGGGATATCACCGACGGAACAAGCCACACATTTATCGTCGCGGAAGTCGACGGATTCTCGCCGCTCAGCAGTGGTGGTTACAGCGGCACGACTTGGATCAATAACACGACATCCACCCTGTATTACGGCTTGAATAACCAGAAATATCGATCGAATAATCAGTACTCAGCCATTGCTTCTTATCATCCGGGAATAGTCAATTTTCTTTACTGCGATGGACACGTCGCTTCCGCAAGTGAAGGCGCCGACACCCATACGCTTATTGGTGAATTGACACGCACCGATTCGCTCAACCGACGCAATCCAGCGGTCTTCCGAGATGGCGTCGAGTTGTACGGCAACGAGCTTGCTGAATTGGAATAATTTCAAGCGGGAGTAATGTGAAATGAAAACACCAAAGTTCTTACGGCCTAATGGCTTCACATTGGTCGAATTGCTTGTGGTAATCGCCATTATCGGCATCCTCATCGCGATGCTGCTTCCTGCGGTTCAGGCGGCGCGCGAAGCGGCACGAAGAATGCAATGCTGTAACAATTTCAAACAAGCCGCCGTGGCGCTGCACAATTACGAATCGTCAAACAAAAGCTTCCCCGTCGGGTGGCGACATGCCGAATATGAATGCGGCTTGAATTTCTTTTTCGAAGGCTTTGGTTGGGGAGCTTATCTTCTGCCTTATGCCGAGCAAAATGACATCTACGACAACCTCCTGCACAACGGCACCTGGCCGGCACGTTATAAAGACCCGACCAACGGACATCTGAATGCCGGTGGAGCCACCATCGACACCTTCCTCTGCCCCAGCGATCCACAAACCGAGCCGCGAGTCGAGGTCACCAACCTGTTCGATAACGGCGATCCGGCGGCCGGCGGCAAGGACGACCACGGACGTTCGAATATGGCCGGCGCCGCCAGTTCCATCGATTATACATGTAGCACCAGACTTGGCATCACATCACGCAGACCCGATCCGCAGGCCGACGGCGTTTTGCGAGGCTGGGCACCGGTAAAAATTCGTGATATTTCCGACGGTACAAGCAACACCGTTCTCATAGGGGAAGTTACCGGAGCTGGGCCCGGAACATGGAGTGGATTCAAATGGACATCAGGCGCGGTCGTCGATGCTTCAGGAGGTATCAACGGTTTGGGTACGATTCCCGGCGGCGGTACCTGGGCAGGAAATGACAGCGGGTTTTCCAGTTATCATTCAGGAGGATGCCATTTCGCAATGGCCGACGGTAGCAGCCGTTTCGTATCCGAAGATATCGAACAAGCAACTCTGGAACGAATTGTAGCGCGAAACGACGGCGAAATGCCCGGCGAGTTCTAAGAATGTGTTTGGGAATTGACGTGAGCCGTTTTTGGGTGCCACTGCTGGCTTGTCCAGCAGTGTTTTTTTCAGTTCATACACTCTGTACTGCTGGACAAGCCAGCAGTGGCACACATGTTAAAAACCTTTCTTAAACAAAAGTACTTATGCCCTTGAAACAAACAACATTATTCTCCACCTTTGCAATGCTGGTAGTCTTTGCCGCGACTGCTTTCACCGCTGAACCTTCAGATACGACCTGCTCCGTCCATCTGACGGTTACATCCAAGTTGCCTTGCCCGAAGATCCCCATGGATCCGATCATCGACTTCACCTCGCTCATCCGCCAGGCGAACATGCGGGGCGTGCTCGATCCCAACTCGATAGAGGTAATCGACGTCATAACGGGCAAGGCCGTCAGGCATGCATTGGGCCCGGATTTTGCATACGGCGATCGGGGGCGAGTGCAGTGGGTTATCGAAAATCCATCGCACAATGAATATGATATCCGTTTCCGCACGGCCAAAAAACGCCCGCCACTTGTTCCATGTAAAAACACGCCCATAATCGGCACTGGCGATCTGTTGCGTTACAACGCCCACGCCCCAAGACCATTCCCTCCAATGCGCGGGATCTGCCGCCTGGTCGATTTGACAGACGATGGTCGGCGCGACTTGGTAGGCACCGGCGCCTACTCCTACGCGCCGGGACAACCTTTTAGCGGTATTTTCTGCTATCCACGCACTGGCGATGAAAACAAGTTCGAATTCGGCGATCTGCTGCGCGTTCGCTATCTGGAAAAGCACTACTCCACTGATTTCAAACATTTCACCCCGGGATACATGTCGGCGGACATTGCCGATCTCAATAACGACAAACTCCCCGACGTGATTTTTGCTTCGGCATTTAAGAGTTCGCAGAAAGGCGGACCATTCACGGATGTCCATAAGTACATTCATATATATCTGAACACAGGCAAACGCGATGCCGGAGGGATGCCCGTCTTCGTGCTGAGCGAACGGTTCGATCATCCCAAAGACTGGTGGGGACCTGTCAGGGCCGTGGATCTCGACAACGACGGAGCAATGGATTTTGTTCTCGGTTCGATGTATCGCGACCAGCAAGTCGTGCCGGATATGGGCGGATATTTTATCAGAAACACCAATCCCAAGGGTTGGCCCATCCGCCCGGCCAAGCCCGTCAAACTCGATTTTCTCAAGCGTCCCTGTTTCTACGATATAGACGGTGACGGACTGCTTGATTGTGTGGGAACTATTCTGGACGATCAATCAATAAGCAAGCGCTGGGAGAATCGCGTAGCGTGGCGTAAAAATCTAGGCGGCGATTCGAAAAACTCCGGGCTCCCCAAATTCGGACCGGCGAAACCGCTTCAGGATATCGACAAGAAGGCGTGTACTTTCGTCGCCGCGGTGAGTGAAGGCCCACGGCGGGGATTGCTCGTGACTCATGATTACATTCGGGCCACATCCTTCTTCGAGCAGTTGCCAAACCAAGACGGCAAGCTGCGATTCGTGTGTCGACAGTTAACGAGCGACTCCGCGGTAGTCGCCGACGAAACCAATGGTTGCTTCCCCTGCGATTGGGATGCCGATGGCGACTGGGATATTCTCTACGGCAGTTGCTACGGGTGGATTCGAATAATCATTAACAGCGGCACAAGCCAAAAGCCGGTGTTCGAGGAACCTAGACTGGTGCACGCCGCCGGTAAGCCAATCCATCTGCAGATGACGAAGACCTTTCCCGACTTGAAAAACTATGGTCACGACTTGGGATATGCGCTTCCTGTGTTTATCGATTGGGATTCCGACGGCCTTAAGGACTTGATGTTGCCGAATTTATCCAACCGTATTTTCTGGTACAAAAATATTGGCACTCGTTCAAGACCGAGGTTCGGGGAAATGAGCCAGTTGATCTGCGACGGATACCCGGAAAACATGAAAACGCTCAAAGCCGCGGCCCGAGCTCTCTCGTCGGGCTCGAAGATGCCATATGATCCCACTCAACCGTTCTGGTGGCGATCGCGGGCGGCATTCGGCGACTTGACGGGCGATGGCCTGACAGACATGATTACGGCTGATGCCAAGATGACGACAAAACTGTTCGAGCAATATCGCGACGCCTCTGGAAGCCTCCGCCTGCGCGAAGTCGGCCCCGTTAAGCTGCCCGATGGGAACACAATACACAGCCATATCCCGCCACAATATATCCTTGTGGATTGGGACCGGGACGGTCTCTTGGACCTCATCTTCAAACGCGGCAGTGTGTATAACACCAGACCCGCTCTTGCCCGAAATATCGGCACCAAAAATAATCCCAAGTTTGATACGCCTGTAGACCTGTTTTGCTTTGGCCAATCGACCGACAAACCCATCGGGCATCTCTACTATGGTATCCGCGATCTCGATGGCGATGGCAAACCCGATTTACTCATCAATACGGACATGGGAACCTACGCCTTCTATCGCCACACGGCCTTGCAAATGAAAGAACGCCCGCGGTACAAACTCGGAAAGCCTTGTGTCGGTCATTTGTCCGATCAACCGAACGCCCCGGTTACCAAGATACCTTTGTCCCGTGCAGAAATCGTCAAGCTTCGCAAACAAGCAGCCGGGCGAAAACGTGGTATTGTTTTTCACTCCGACGGAATGGCCATGGATCCGAAGAAAAGGTTTCTGGAGCACAGTGACTGCATACTCCCACATCTGCCGGGAACGAAAACCGATGCCTGTACCTATTCGCTTATCCATCAATTTCCGGCCGTGCGGCTGTATCGTTCCAAGGTCGGAGATGAGTGGCCGCCCGGCATCATTAAAAAGATGTACGGCGACGGTCCCGATGGACTGGAAGAATACATCGCTTTCTGCCGCGAAAATGGTTATGAAGCCTTCTGGGCCATGCGCACCAACGACACGCACGATGCCGGTGGAGACTCGCACGGCAAACGACGATGGAACAGTAATAAGTGGAAGCAAGATCATCAAGAATTGCTGGTCGGGGCGAAAGACCGGAAACCTCCCTACGCACAATGGACAGCTTTCGACTATGCGCGGTCCGAAGTGCGAGAGAAAGTGTTCCACGTTTTAGAAGAGGTCTGTACGAATTATGATATCGATGGAATTCTGCTGGATTTCTTCAGACACCCGCCGACATTTAAGAGCACAGCTTGGGGCGATGAGGCCGGCAACGAAGAACGTGCCATGCTCAGCGAGATGTTTGCCCGCGTGCGAAATATGGCTGACGAGATCGGCGCACGACGTGGTCGCCCGATCCTTTTGGCCGTGCGTACTCCCGATTCACCCGGTTATTGCAAGGCGCTGGGGCTGGACATTGAACATTGGATGAAAGAAGATCTGATCGATATTTGGATCGCAAGCGGATATTTCAGACTGCAAGAGTGGAAAGAGACTGTCGTATTTGGACACAAACACGGCGTACAGGTCTGGGCATCGATGGATGAGCCCCGTGTTCAAGGCCGCGTAAACAGCCGCAGTCTGGAAGCCTATCGGGCACGAATCATGAACGCCTGGCGGGCGGGCGTTGATGCCGTGTGGATGTTCAACTTTTTCTACAAACCCGATCAGCGGCAGTTCAAACTTCTTAGCGAAGCCCACGACATCGAATCGCTGGCTCACACGGATAAGCTGTACGTCGCCGACGCACGGGGACAGAGTTGCGCCGGCAGATATCTTAAAAATGGCACACGTTTCTTCACCCGCCCCAAAATGTTTTCTCCACAGTCGCCGACAACGCTAGAGAACAATGAGCGTCTGATCGTAAACTTAAGAGTCGGCGATGATCTCGGTTCGGCAGGGGGCAAAGGATTATCGCCCCAGGTCATGCTCGCGATCTACGCCAGTCCCGGTAGCGGTCGAGGTGATTTGGATGTAAACTTCAACGGCACTCGGCTTGAAAAATATATGTCGCTTTCCGATCCCGACTACGAAAAATGCTGGATTGCCTTGGCCGTCTCGCCATCGTTGGTTAAACCAGGTATCAACCGCATCGAGATTACTCGCGGGAGCGATAGCCGCGCGAAGCCGGTTCTACGCGACATGCAATTGTTGATCAAGTACAAACATGCGAAGTCCATATAATGCCCCACCAGATGAAGACAAGCATATTCTTTGCTGTTGCACAGACAAACACTCCGCGAGGCATGACAGCCCTGGATTGGATAGTGATCGCCGCCTATGCGTTTTCCATGTTGGCGATCGGCTGGTACTATGCCCGCCGTACGACTTCCACCGGCGACTATCTGCTGGGAGGACGAAAGATTGGATCGCTAAGCCTTGGCTTGTCGTTGTTTGCCACCATGCTAAGCGCGCTTACATACCTCGCCCTTCCCGGCGAAGTGATCAAAAACGGTCCTGTCTTCGCCATCGGCAAAGTAGCCGCCTATCCGCTGGTTGCCGTCATAGTGGGATGGTTCCTTGTCCCGCGGATTATGAAGCTGAGCGTAACCAGTGTCTACGAAATACTGGAAGTTCGCCTGGGATTAAGCGTACGCATGCTGGGTTCCATGCTGTTCCTCACGCTCAGATTGATGTGGATGGCCGTTGTGATTTATGCCACAAGTTCGAAGGTTTTAGTTCCACTGCTGGGTTTGGAACAATCCGCAACGCCATATTTTTGTGTGATCTTGGGCGCGATTACGGTCGCCTATACAACCATGGGCGGTTTGCGCGCAGTGGTTCTCACCGATGTCATACAAACATTCATTCTTTTCACCGGCGCACTGCTTACATTAGGCCTGATCTCATATCATTTTGGCGGTCCAAGCGGATGGTGGCCGAGCCAATGGCCGGCACATTGGCCCGCGCCCGAATGGGGCTACGATCCTAATCCCGACGTACGTACTTTCGCCGGAGTATTTACGGCAACAATCCTATGGTTCGTATGCACGCAAGGCTCGGATCAGATGACCGTGCAAAGGTTCCTGGCCAGCCGCGACGTCAAGGCGGCGCGAAGGACACTGATTTATTCGCTGGCCTGTAGTGCGGGGGCGGCCGTATTGCTGACATTGGTGGGGCTGGCGCTTATGGCATACTTCCAGGACAATCCCCAGTTACTGCCCGGCGGTAAAATTAATATGAACGAAGCCGACAAACTCTTCCCCCAATATATCGCTCTTGTTCTGCCGCCCGGGCTGAGCGGCCTGGTGATGGCCGGGCTATTGGCTGCCGCAATGTCCAGCCTGTCTTCTGGCGTAAACTCCTCCTGCTCGGTTATTATCGTCGATTTTGTCGACCGTTTCAGAAAAAAGAATACTTCCGAAGCCCAGCATGTCAAACTCACTATGTGTGTATCGGCGGGCGTGGGGATAGTGGTAGTTCTATTGAGCATGTTCGTCGGTGTGGTACAAGGCAATCTCCTGGCCGTGACTTTCAAAGTATGCAACCTGCTCACGGCACCTTTGTTCGGGCTGATGTTCATGGCCATGTTCGTTCGCTGGGCCACGGTTCCCGGTACACTTGTAGGCGCGGCTTGCGGCCTGGTGGTCGTAATCGGCATTAATTTCTGGGAAGAAATGACCGGAACAAAGGGCATAAGCTTCTTGTGGTCGATGCCCTTGGGGCTGATCTCCCAAATCGGCTTCGGGGCAATCGTAAGCCTTTTGCCGCTGGGACGCCGTTCTGCAGAGACGGACAGCTAATAATTCCATAAATCGAAGCATTCTAGGTTAGAGTGAGCTTCTTGAATATATTGAACTAATCCCTGAATCCCAGAATGTTTTCTACGGCTCTTTCACATGCCCCTTCAACCACTCCACCGCCGCATGTGCTAGCCGCTCATGGCCACCTTCAAAAATCGTTACCCGTGTATTACCGGCTTGACGACGAAGGTAAATGGCTCTTTTGAAAGTAGGATCCTCGATCTGATCGGACGGCAAGGGATTTTCCAACCGTCCTTTGGGTCGACTGAGTTGGCGAATTTCTTTCTCGGTGATTTCGGGTTTACCTTGCGCTTTGGCTAGCACGTTATAGGCTTCGAGTGTGTGGCGTATCGGCACCGACCCTTTGTGACCATCGTGTACTCCGGCGGCTATTTCCAAAGGCAAGCCCACGGCGCGGTTCAGGAAGTTGATCGGCGAACGTTCGAAATACTGTCGGTCGACTTCCGCCGAGTCGCCCGGGCGACCACAGCACACGGCCACCACATTGAGGCCATAACTCTTGTCGCCATGGAAGCGCCACCAGGCGGCCAGATTGCTTATTGGTACCCATGCGCTGACGGCCGTCCATCGCTTGGGAAAGCGGCCGGCCATTGTAAGCGCCATGTGCCCGCCGCCCGACGCACCGCAAAGATAAATCCGTCGCTTGTCGATCGGATACTTTTCAAGCGCCCAATCCAAGGCATCGATGATATCCTGCCGAGCCTCGGGCGATGCACACGCCTTGGGATTGCGATTAGGACCGCGAAAATGAGGAAACAAGTAAATCCAGCCCAGTCGAGCGGCCTCTTTCTCCAGATGCGGCTGGCGTTGTTCAACGCCATTACTCCATGTATGCAGCGAAACCAACAGCGGTCGCGGCTTTCCGCCCGGCTCGAATCCGTCCGGAAGGATCACATACGCCGGTTGCATCGTACCATCGACCGTGCTTTTGATATGGACTTTTTTTCGCTCTCCGGCTCTGAGGCCGTCGGCAATAACCAATAAAGATATCGCTATCAGTGAGATAATTATCGTTTTATGCATAGATTGATTTTCCCATCGAAGATGTTTCTTAGGCTGAATCAGGTCACTTGCGGCTGGCATAGGTCTTACCCAACAACTTCGATATTTCCGTTTTGAGTTCTTGGGGCTTAATTTCATCTCTCCAGCGATGCACGATCTTCCCGCCCGGCGCGATAAGAATCGTGTACGGCACGGGACCCTCCCATTTCGGATCCAAGGCCTCGGCCATTTTATCGCGATCCGCACTGTCGAAGTTATAGTTAGTGCAAGACATATAGTTCTTCTTCAGGATTTTCAACGCCTCTGAGCGAGTCTCTGGTGGATCGATCGAAAGCGAATACATGCGAAAGTGACGTCGCCGATACATGCGGTTGATTGTAACTAACTCAGGCATTTCGGTGATACAGGGAGCACAAGTAATGGACCACAGGTTCACAAGAAGATAGTTCTCCGTTTTGTTGGCCGCCAACTCGCGTAAATTTTTCGCGCCGATGGTTTCCAACTCGACCGGTTCGGCATTCCACTTCTCAGTCGAACTTTTGACGGTCTCTCGTTTGTCGGACCATTTGGTGGAACATCCGTAAACACGCGTTTTTGGTACCGCAACGGGACGGCCCGCCAGCAGGTCATCGATTGCATTGCGGGCATCGCGGGATTTCGGCGGTCTGATATCGGCGTCATCGATCCGCCCGTTGTATCGCAGTTTGCGTTCGGCATCGAAGATGAACACATGCGGCGTGGCCAGCGCCCCGAAAGCCGTGGCTACTCGCTGCGTATCGCCGTCATACAAATACGGAAACTTGAAACCTCGCCGTTTGGCTTGCAGTTTCATATCTTCGAATGAATCGCCGATGTCCGTATAGCCTTGCTCGTCCAACCGCAAGGCCAGCGGATCGTTGGACGAAATGGCCACCAGCGCCACGCCCTTTTTACGATAATCGGCGTGCATCTTGATAATACGCGGTTCGTAAGCCTGGGCTGTGGGACAATGGTTGCAGGTGAATATTACCACAAGCACCTTGGCATCCTTGAAGTCCGAAAGGTGGTAGGTCTTACCGTCTACACCCGGTAAATTGAAGTCCGGTGCCGCACTGCCAATCGCAAGTGTTTTAACACTCTTGGCCGACGTCATATTTGCTGCCAGACTAAATAATAATACGGCACAGAGGCAATACGTCAAAATGTTGCATCTCATGTTTATCTCCCGGCATGTAAGAATGAGATCTTTTCCTATCAGTTTACATAATTCCCACCGCCAATCATACAGTTCGCTCCCAAACCGTCATTTCCGCCAGGGAATGCTGGAATTTTCTCCGCGTTTCACGGGTTACAAATTCCAGGTCGCGTGGTTCGTCGAGCATCTTGAAATGTGGCCCCAAAAGATCCTCCAAAGCGTCGATAGTCATATAAGGCTCGCCGGCCTTGCGGATGCCACCCGGCCAGTTCTCCTTCTTGGTAAACTCTTCGAGCCATGTATACGGCGAGGTAAGCACCAACACGCCGCCCATGTTCATGCGATCGTGAATGGTTTGCAGAAAACGTTTCGGTTCGTATAGCCGATCCAGCATGTTAGCGGAAAGTATCAAATCGTAGCCGGTAAATTGCGGCTTCAGGTTTGTGGCATCGCCCTGCCAGAATTCCACCCTTTCAATCAGTTTCTCCAAATCACAATCCTGCCCAAGGGTATCCGACAGGCTCGCTTCATGATAAGAAACCACTTCGCCTTCTTCGATCAGCTCGTAGTGGCAATTGCCTTTCTGCTTGAGTTGATCGGCCACGCGAATGAAGCGCGCCGAAAAATCGATGCCCGTCACCCGTTCGAATTCCCTTGCCAACTCGAACGATGCGCGACCCACCGCGCAGCCCAACTCCAACGCCGTCCGCCGTTGTCGACCTTTGGTGTATTCAAAGCAGGCTTCCGTACAACTCCGCGGAAAGTTCGCGACACCGAAATAAGTCTTCCCGTAATGCGATTCACAATACTGGGCAACGGCCGTGTCGGTTTCATACATGGCCTCTGACAGATCCAACGGTTGTGACGACTCGACGTAGCGAAATCCCGCGTGCTGAAAAAAGTGCCGCCGGAAGGCATAGCGTGCATCGCGAGTGGCTTCGTTTCCGGTTGAAATCCATGAGCCACCCTTAATCAGGTTGTGCCGCGTGTCGAACGTGGGCGTGGAAAAGTCATCGTAGCAGGGATGCACTTGAAAGCCGTCGAAACCCGTGATCGGTGTTTCCGTCCATTGCCACACGTTGCCGATAACATCGTAGAAATCGCCGAAGGCGAAACGATCCACCGGGCAAGACGAGGCCCAATGCTCCAGATTGATGTTGCCCGGCGCTTTGTCCCAATACGGCTGGTCCGCGATATCGCATAGATCACGGAGCCGATACCACTGGTCCTCGCTGGGCAAGCGAATGGCCTTACCAGTCTTGTCCGCCATCCAATTACAATAGGCCTTGGCTTCCAGATAATTGACCTCGACGGGCCAGTTCCATGGCATCTCGATTATTTGCGCCATGGTGCGGAATTTGTAACCGCCCTCTGAGTCGATCCAAAACAACGGATAACGAGCCCGGGAATAAGACATCCAATCCCAGCCTTCTCGGGTCCAGTATTTCTCCTGTTCATATCCCCGATCTTCTACAAAATTGAGAAACTCCCGATTGGAAACCAGGTAACGTCCGGCCGAAAAGTCCCAGACGTCGCTCTCTCGATGACCGAACTCGTTGTCCCAACCATAAAGCGGATGGTCTTTCGATTTACCCAAAACCACACGGCCGCCGGCAACTGGCAGCAACTCATTTTTTGGCGCCTCGCCCGAATCCTCGCAAATATCCCAAAGCGGCAACTGCACGACATTTTCGATCGGCATGCGGCGGATGATCACCGAAGACGTTTCGATATGGATCCGCTGGTGCTCGATGCCCATCATGATTATCCAAAACGGATTATCCCAATCTATGGGCATCGTTAACGGCATGGAACGAATCACATTATCCACATGACGGCGCACAGTGTCGCGATACGCTCTCACTTCGTCGACCGTGGGCCAATCGTAATGCGAATCGTCCAGATCGTCCCAAGACATTTCGTCCACGCCTATTGCGAACATCGACTCAAAACGCGGGTTGAAACGCTTCTCGGAAATCTTGCCCACTATCAGTTTATTGACGTAAAAAGTGGCCGTATGACCCAAATAGAAAATCAGGGGATGCCGTAATGGTTCGGGCCGTAAATAAAACGTCTCGTCCGAGGCCAATGTCTCATAGAGGCGCTCGTCGAGCGTATATGTGTCGTGGAAATACCGCCTGATTTCCTCGCGTTTCTCGTCAGCATCACCGCTATTGAGAATTGTGGTTCTGGTATTTTTGAGGTTCATGATTTCACTCCCCCAAATACAGTCATACCTCGAATGCAATACAGTTATCACTGGCTGTAGAAGAAATATTCATTATAGTGAGAGCTTGCTACGAAAAAAACTCCCCATTTCCCACCGCGTCAAAGGCATTTACGTAATGCTCTATCTTCGGCTTGCGATCACTATCCACCCAGGTGACGGCTATTACGTCGAATCGTGACGCGTATTCCAACAGGCCTTTTCGTTTTAAGTACGAGGTTCCCGCTTTGGTGAGCTGCCTTTGTTTCTTCAGATCCACGGCGTCGGCCGGGTGGTCGCCGCCGGAGGGATTCTGCCAGGTTTTCACCTCGACAAAAACTATCGTCCGCCCGTCGACGGCCACAATGTCCAGTTCGCCCAGGCGCGTCCGCAGACGACGTTCGACAATCTTATACCCCAGGCGTTTGAGAAATTTTTCCGCCGCCGCCTCGCCACGCATACCCAGGCCATGGCGCGGATCGGTTGCCAATGAGCCGCCATGCAGCACTCGATCAATCCAAGCAGCAAGTTTTTCGATTATCGTCATGGCTCCCCTCAAGACTCAATGCTTATCCTTCTTCAACGACTTCGCCAATTCCGTGTCGGCCTCTTTCAGTCCCTCGGTAATAATCTTTGCCATGGCTTTGGCGCCTTTGGCGTTGAAATGTGTGCGATCGCCTTTGGGCTGCAAATCGTTGCTGCCCGACTCGCCCAGACGTTCGAAGAGTTTGACGCTGCCGGTGTATAGGTCGATGACCGGTACTTTCTCTTCCTTGCCTACTTGAAGAACGGCTTTTGCATATGGTGTGAGAATGGATTTCATTTTGCCTTGCTCGTCATAATGCCTGCGAGTCATCGGTGTCAAGAGAATCGGCTTCGCTCCCGCTTTGCGGGCTTCTTTAATGTACACTTTAAGGTAATCCATATAGCTGCCGTTCGGATCGGTGTAGCGTTTGGGTCCCTTGCCCGGGCAGTCGTTGTGGCCGAACTGTATGAACAGGTAATCCGGTCGTGCGGCCATCGCTTTCTTCAAATGGCCTTCGTTAATAAAACTTTTTGAACTCCGCCCGCTACGCGCGAAGTTTATAACCTTGACGTTAGGTTTGAAAAAACTGCCGATCGCACCACCCCAACCGGCTTTGTCGGTGACTGTCGAATCGCCGGCCAATACGATTCGGATTTCTTTCGACTTGCCGGCATGCGCCGGCGCAGATGCGGCCACAATTGTCGCAAACGAACTCACAGCCAAGAACAGATATCTTGTACAATGATATTTTCTCATGATATTTCCACCTATGGTTTTTGCATGTTATCCAATAAAACGATTTCATTCATAGATCGCTAAGAATACCACAATTCTTTCCGGTTTGCAGCATTCGCACAACTGAGCCCAAAAAACTTGCCATAAATGGGCTTTTAAGACGCAAAACCGCAAAATATGGCTAACAATCGACTTAGCGTATATAATGTTAAGGATGCATACCATATGTCGGTAATCTGGAAGTTGGCTATCTCCGAATGAAATACCCCCCCGCAATATCGTCCCCGCTGTGTATTACGGCCTTACTCTTGGTCGCCTCGGTCACTCAGGCAGACGTAATAGTTCTGACCAACCGCACATTAAATACAGTCGAAACACAAGTCATCCTGCCGGGCGACAAACCCCAACGGATCAAAATAGGCAAGGGCGAGGTTGTGCCCATACCCGTCATATCCGAGGCATCGGTTATGTTCAATTCTGGCAAGGAGCAGAAGGGGTACCGTCTGCGGGCCAATTCCATCGCTTATTTCTTCTCGAAACCGGAAACACCTGACATTGTCGAACTTGTCGAAAGACATTTTGGGAAAAACGACGCCAACGACAAACTTCCGGACCAGCCGAAACCGGCCACCGCCGAACAGCTTGTTCGATTGCGCAAGGTGGGCGTTATCCCTATCAAGCTACTGGTCGATGACGACGAGCCGGCTGTCGAGCAGGTTTGGCAAAAACGTCTCGAGGATCGCATTGCACAGGCTTCCGAGATCCTCGAAAAGCACTGTTTTGTGAGATTGAAGGTGACCGATACCGAGATCTGGGATTCGCAAGACGCTATCATTGATTTTAGTTTTTCCATCCGTGAATTCGAAAGAGAGGTTACGCCCGGCACAAAGGCCGCCATGGCCATCGGCTTCACTAGCCAATATAAAAAACCCAATGGCCGAGTTCATATGGGGGGTACCCGTGGGCCTTTGCATCCGTACATTCTCATCCGCGAATGGTCGCAACACATCGCGTACAGCCAGAGATTGGAAATCGTCGTACACGAAATCGGACACGTTCTCGGCGCACCGCACAGTCCCGACAAGCTTTCCGTGATGCGTCCACTGGTCAGTGACGGAAAGGCTCGCGACCGCGATTATAAAATCTTCTTCGACCCCATGAATACACTTGTGATGTTCCTTTTCTGCGAGGAACTGCGCCAGCATGGGGCCCACTCACTGCGAGACTTCCGGCCGGAACGTCGCGAATTACTCATGAGAATCTATCGCGAGATGCAAAAAGAGATGCCGCAAGACGATTCGGCTCAGCGATACATTGCATTCTTCGAGAGGGCATCCCAGCCTATCAAATCGCTTAATTTACCTACCGGTGCCGTCTCTTTGAGTAATGGTTCGAAGCACGAAAAAAAACGCATTGCCATAACAAGGAAAATGGCCGAGATCATTGCGCCGGCATTCAGTGGTGATCCAGGAAAAGCCACAACACTTATATCAGCCGCCAGATTCGTGGTGGCCGCTATCCAGCAGGCAGCCGAGGAAAACCAACGGCCCGCTATGGGTGAAACGACGGGCACAAAAAAAACCAATCCCAATAATGGCGATCGACTCACAGCGATTTATGTGCAAAGAGCCGCACAAACGGCCATATTGCTTCCGCCCGAGTTGTCAAAAAAGGCATTCTTGATAGGCTTGGCCATTGGATTCGACACCTCCAATCAATTACGAGACCATCCCATCATCGGCCATATGGTTAAGTTGGTAGAGTCGGACACCCAATGCCTGCGTCGCCTGAAAGCTCTAGGTAAACCCACCATGAACGGCCGACACGACTTGGTGCAACATTTCACAGTTGCCGCAGCCATAACCGCACTGGGTGGTGAGCAAAGTGCCCACTCCATTGGTGTGGAAAAAGAAATGGCCGACAGCCGAGGCGGATCCGGTTTCAGCTTTCGAGATTTGGCAGCCGACATGGCAGGAGCAAGTTTTGCCAAACATATAATCGATTCCAAGATCCGACTATCCGACATTGCAGAGTCGTTTTTAGTCGATTCTTTCATGCCCCCAGTCGAGGATCTCCCCGAAGGCCTCTCACAAGAGGAATTCCAGAGGCAATTCGTTTCTACGGCCGATCGACGATTTTTGACTAAAAAGGCTGCCATCCAGAAAAAGATACTCAGCCTGCCTGGCTACCTGCTCATCAAAAAATGAGATCAAAACGATCTCATTGCTGTCAAAATGGCGGTCATAGCTGTGACAGCGCTTATCCCGCCTCTGTCTATAAAATGCTTTCTGATAATGACTTACGGCATATTGCGTGCCTTTGGCGCATATTTTGCACATTAATCTTTTGGCTGAAAAGATCATCGACCCAATCAAACACAACCAAGGCTGGAACCGTAGAAACGTACAGAGGAAGGGGTCGGAAAGGAGAAGTCTCCATGAACGCCCAAACGCAATACGTTCGATTGACCAAAAGACTTTCCGAAGCCGACGGATACATCGACTTGGGCATGAGTCAACATGCGCTCAACCGGCTCGACGGCATCGGCGCGGCGGGCCCTTTCGCTCCAGCCGTTGCCATGCTGCGTGGTAAAGCGCTCTGGCAGCAAAAACGATTCGACGAAGCGGCCAAACAGCTACGCGAAGCAGCCGACGGACTTAGCACACCCATGTCACGTCAGGCTTGGCTGGCCTTAAGTCTCTATTACCAGAGACAAGGCGATGTCGAAGAAGCGGTCGATGCGCTATCTAAAGCGCGTGGAGCAAATCCAACTACCAAACGCTCCACTCTGCGGCCGGGAGGGACTGCTTAAGAAGTGGGTTTTTTGTGGCACAAATCTCCAACTCATGGAGAATATGGGCAAGATTGAAGTGCCACTTTAAGGTGTACATATATAGTAAGATTGTGTACTTACTGCGATTCGCTCGTTTATACGATCTTTTTCGTAATGATATATTACGATCCGTCATGATGCCACTCGGCAACCCGCCATATCAGACGTAAGTCCTTATAAAACTTTATCTTAACGTAATGCTAACCATTATACCACAGAGGTAATTACATACCGCAAAAATATGCCATTGCCGCTATATGCGAAATGCGGTATATTAAACTAAAGCGATACAGGCCATCCGGACGAATGATTGGATAG
This sequence comes from Pirellulales bacterium, assembly GCA_016934075.1. Taxonomy (GTDB): domain Bacteria; phylum Planctomycetota; class Planctomycetia; order Pirellulales; family Thermoguttaceae; genus JAFGTN01. The sequence continues at coordinate 2,377 of JAFGTN010000267.1, read as the reverse complement.
TTCGCTTACTGGAAACATTTCACGAAGAAAAAATCAGGAGAAGAGACATGACTAGTGTAATTTTGATGGCCGCTCTGCAACTGGCGGCTGCACCTGATCAGATGGATCAGTTCGAGCAAGCCTTCAGAAGAAGTGCTTCTACTGGACGACCGCTTGTTTTGCTGCTGGGTGCCAAATGGTGCCCGGGCTGTGTGGTAATGAAAAACGATGTTTTGCCCAAGGTCGCCAAGGCGGGTGGCCTGGATGATGTCGAATTCGCCTATATTGACATCGACCGCAATCGAAGTTTGGCTGCCAAACTATCGAAAGCCAAAACCATCCCACAGTTGATCCGCTATCACCGCACACCCAAGGGCTGGAAGTACAACCTGCTAAGTGGTGCCCACAAGGTAGCAGAGGTTTCATCTTTCATTAAGACCGGATCAATCCGCCCACTGCCGGAGAAACCTGTGGAACAAACAAAGCAACCAATTCGTAATGTTTATTACCGAACACCCAAAAAAATCGTACAAAATCAAAACAAACAACTAGTAAATCAATAATAATCACTAGACCATTAGCGATAGAACAAAGGAAGAATCATGAACTGGAACAGTTTCGGCTTAATCGTGCTAATCATGGTCGCATGGTTCGCGTTGAACCGTTGGATTCTGCCTGCCTGCGGCATAAACACTTGTATGTCGGGCAATTGCGTGGTCCTTCCGCACGAACCTATGACACCGAATACTGAAGAGGAAAAAACAATGAACGGTCTATTGGAATTCTCCGACATCAACTTCGAAAGCGAAGTACTGCAATCTTCACGACCTGTTGTAGTCGACTTTTCGGCCGCCTGGTGCGGTCCATGCAAGATGCTTGCTCCGGTTGTCGAAGAACTGGCCAATGAAAACGCCGGCGTTGCCAAAATCGGCAAGATCGACGTAGATGCAAATCCAGGCACGGCGGCAAAATACGGCGTCAGCAGTATTCCCACAATTATGGTTTTCAAGAATGGTCGGGTTGTTGATACACTCGTCGGCCTGCAACCAAAAGCGAATATCCAAGAAGCCATGGCTAGAGCCGCGCTCTAATATGAGTTCTTTTCGAAACAGCGTTACAAACGTCAGGACATACGAAACCGCACGGAAACGATAGATTATTGATTTTTGAACATGCTCCGGCTGACGGTCGACCGTCTGTAACCCAGCGAGGCCTACCCCCCCCTGAAAATACGACCTCCGCTCACCCGTTTCCCGCCGCTTCGCTCGCTGGCGGGCAACGGGTATTCCAATAACAAAGGCTTGATACCAATTCAGAAGTTGAAATCCGATCAAAATTAGTGTAAATTGTTACATGGGGGGATTTTATTATGGAAGTACTAGACATGCCCACGGCAAAAATGACGGCACGAGAGCAACAAACGGATCCAGACACACTTCCAGAGGCACAGATTGACCAAGATGAATTGGATCTCTGGGATGAGCGGGCAAAATTGTTACGAGTCATGGCCCATCCCATGAGACTTGTAATTTTGCGTAAACTCTGCGAGCGGCCACATTGCGTGAAGCATCTAAACGCACTCATTGATATTTCTCAGCCGCAACTCTCCCAGCACATGGCAGCATTGCGAAATGCAAATCTAATCGCCTGTCACGCCTGTGGGCCGGTACGATGTTACTATATTTCGCGTCCAAGTCTGGTGAAAAAACTCATCCCGTTATTGAGCGAAGAGCATACTTCGGTCGAGATGGATTGCCAGGAGATCGTGGCCAAGGCTCGTAAAGGTTGGGAGGAAGACATGAGCGGGCCCTGCGAAGAAGCGTAGTTCTAGTAAATCTTATCGTTCATATAAACTGCTCAGTATTCGCAATCTGTATACCAGGTATGCAACGGCCATTGCCATTATCACCAATGCAATTGCGAAGATAACGTAGTTGTCGGGGGTGATGTCGTATTGTGCGATCAACTGCGGGCGTCGAATATGGAGATCGACGATCAGAATTCCGTATGATATCAGCGACAGCACGGCCATGAAGGACACAAAGCGCACACGGAACCACAGCCCCGATGCCACGATCAGCAACGGGTAACCGATAGTCAAAGGGCTGGCGGGGCCGTCGGCCACAAGCAGTACCGCCAGAAAAAGCACGCTGTCCAACGTACCCCAACCGAAACGTGCGGGAATCGACCAGCGCCGGCTGTCGAGAAACTGCTGGAAAATGATCGATGATACTGCCCAGATTGCTACAATCGTCGACATTTGGGCGTGAAAGCGCGCGTCGATAGATGCCGTCGAGAAGTTCCAAATCTCGATCACGTAAAAAATCGACAGTGCCCCCAAACGTGAGGCTAAGGCCGGATGGCGACGGCTCCAGTGCAATATGCGTTCTTTCAGGCT